>JAEEQF010000029.1 GCA_016285175.1 Bacteroidales bacterium | reverse complement strand
CTGGGCAACGCCATCCACCAGTTTGCCAAACGCCAGATGACCTGGTTCCGCGGCATGGAACGCGACGGCATCAAAATCCACTGGGTAAGGCCATAAATAATTTGCAAATTCATTTTTTCTTTCTACCTTTGCGGTCCCAAACGGGAAATGTGGATAGATTTGGCTGCTTGCAACCACGTTAAAAAATGCTAAAATTACATTTCATATCAGTGTTTTGTGTTTTTAGCCTCCGCATATCCGCACGGGGCTAAATTTTTTGTATATGGCAAAGAACTATCTTTTTACATCCGAATCGGTGTCCGAAGGACATCCCGACAAAGTGGCGGACCAGATTTCCGACGCCATCCTGGACCAGTTCCTGATGCAGGATCCGGAGGCCAAGGTGGCCTGCGAGAGCTTCTGTTCCACCGGTATGGTGGTGGTGATGGGCGAGGTGAAGGCCGAAGCCTATGTGGACATCCAGACCACCGTGCGTGATACCATCCGCCGCATCGGCTATACCAAGGCCGATTATATGTTCGACGCTTCCAGCTGCGGCGTGCTGAGCGCCCTCCATGAGCAGAGTGCCGACATCAACCGCGGCGTGGAGCGCGCCACGGAAGAAGAGCAGGGCGCCGGCGACCAGGGGATGATGTTCGGCTATGCCTGCCGGGATACGGAAGACTACATGCCGCTGCCGCTCTACCTGAGCCACAGGCTGCTGGAAATCCTGGCAGATATCCGTCATAACGAACTGGAGCTCATGCCCTACCTGCGTCCGGATGCCAAGAGCCAGTTCACCATCGAATACGACGGGGAAACCCACCAGCCCGTGAAGGTGCATACCATTGTCCTGAGCACCCAGCACGACGAATTCGTGCCGGAGAGCCTGGGCAAGATGTCCTATCAGGATGCCGTGAAGCAGTATGGCCAGTCCAAGGTGGACGCCGCCATGCAGAACAAGATCCGCTTTGACGTGGAGAGCATTGTAATCCCGCGCCTGAAGGCTTCCCTGCCGGAAGAAACCGCCAAGCTCATCCACAGCTTCATCCTGCACGTGAACCCCACCGGCAAGTTCGTTATCGGCGGTCCTCACGGGGATACCGGTCTCACCGGCCGTAAGATCATCGTGGATACCTACGGCGGCAAGGGTGCCCATGGCGGCGGAGCTTTCTCCGGCAAGGATCCGTCCAAGGTGGACCGCAGCGCCGCCTATGCCGCCCGCTACATCGCCAAGAACCTGGTAGCCGCCGGCGTGGCCGATGAGTGCCTGGTCCAGCTGGCCTACGCCATCGGCGTGGCAGAGCCCGTGAGCGTCTTCGTGGACACCTACGGCACCGCAAAGGGAGGCTTCTCCGACGGTGAGATTGCCGATAAGGTCCGTACGCTCTTCGACCTGCGCCCGGCCCGTATCATCGCCAAGTTCGGCCTTAAGAACCCCATCTATGCCCCCACGGCCGCCTATGGTCACATGGGCCGCAAGCCTTACACCAAGACCGTGAAGGTACAGGGAAAGGAAAGGATTGTGCAGTTCTTCGGCTGGGAGCTCCTGGACAGCGTCCCTGCCATCAAGCGCGCCTTCGGCCTTTAGTCCAAGGCTGGAATGCAAGCAAAAAGGGCCGACCCGAAAACGGGCCGGCCCTTTCCACTATTTAACCAATCGAATGAAAAGTGTCTGTATTACTTTTCAGCTGCGGGAGCCACCGGCGGCCAGGCGAAACGCTCGCCGGCAACGGGCTGCCCCATCTCGGAAGCCTCGGCATCGGCCTCATCCAGCTTGAACACCATGAATTGAGGGTTCTCCTTGGTGTAAGGGGTCCATTCGCCACCGTCCGGGCCGTTGGGGTCTCCGTACTTGGCGAAGTTGGCCCAGTAGGTCACTTCCTTTTCGGCCAGATCCCAGTCGCCCTGGGTCCAGGGACGCCAGCAGTGCTTGAGGGACTTGAACACGAACCACAGGTCGGAGGAGTGGAATGCGCCGTTGAGCACATAGACCTTCTGGCTGCCGTCGTCCGGGAGCGGACGGGCGAACTGGTAAGCGTAGCACTTGCCACCCTTCTCCTGACGGTTGAGGGCGAAGTTGGCGATGCCTTCGGTCATGTTGCCCATGTCGTCCTTGGTGAAGCCCATCATGTAAGGGACATCGGCCAGGGTGCCGTCCTGGGCAGCGGCGTCGAAGCTCTCCAGGCTCACATAACCGTCCACGATAGGGGCGCCGGTAAGGGCACCGTAGTTACCGGTGGCACCGGCATAGATGGTGCTGAGGGCATAGATGGTCTCGGTACCGGCGGCACGCATCTTCTTGAGGTCCGTAAGGCCGGCCCAGTCAAGGATCTTCTTGTTGTTCTCCTGGATCTGCTCAAGCGTCTGAGGGCCGAAGGACATGCCGCCACGGGGGGCAGCAGCGGCGGGACGGCCAGCGGGAGCGGCAGCGGGACGTGCGGCTGCACGGCCACCACCCATACCGCCAAGACCACCGGCGCTCATGATAACGGCCTTGTGGAAATAGGGCTTTGCCAGCGGGGATTCGCACAGGGTGCGGACAGCGCCGCCACCGGCGCTCTGGCCGAAGATCATCACATTGTCCGGGTCACCGCCGAATTCGGTGATGTACTCCTTGACCCACTTGAGGCCCTTGATCATGTCCAGGACACCGTAGTTGCCGGAAACACCGTGCGGGCTCTCAGCGGCCAGCTCGGGATGGGCCATGAAGCCGAAGACACCCAAACGGTAGTTGATGGATACCAGCACAACGCCCTTGTTGGCGAACTCCTGACCGTCAAACTCGGGTTCGGAGCCCCAGCCTTCGCGGTATCCGCCGCCATGGATCCAATATGCAACGGGCAGTTTTGCATCTTTCTTGCCGGCCGCAGGGGTCCAGACATTCAGATAAAGGCAGTCTTCACTGCACTGCTTCTCCTCGCCATAACCCCACTCGGTAAAGTAACCGCCGGGATAGTGGACGGCCTGATAGCCGGGATGGCCGAACTCGTCGCACACCAGGACACCGTCCCAGGGCTGCACGGGCTGCGGCTCTTTCCAGCGCAGATCGCCGATAGGGGCTGCTGCGTAAGGGATTCCGCGATAAACGGTGATACCGGGGATGTCGGCGGCGACACCCTGGATCTGACCACCCTCAACGGTGAGGATGGGGCCATTGTCCACCTTGGGTGCGGAAGTGCAGGCGGCCAACAGCAGGGCACACATGAAATAAGCAATCTTTTTCATAAGAATTATTTTGGTTTAGTAATTCAGTGCTATTTTACCGGATGTAAAGTTCGGGATTTCCAGCGCAAAACCCTTTTAGTTTCCGTCCAAAAAGTGCGAATTTTTTTTCATTTTGTGTTATCTTTGCAGTCCATTATGCCCAAAGCAAAAAGCAGCATACAGATAAAGAACCGCCGGGCCTCGTTCGACTACGAGTTCCTGGAAACCTATACCGCCGGCATCCAGCTGGTGGGTACGGAGATCAAGTCCATCCGCGCCGGGAAGGTTTCCCTGCAGGACGCGTACTGCTTCTTTGTTGGAAACCAGCTGTTTGTCCGCGGTATGAACATAGCCCAGTACCACTGGGGCAGCTGGGGCCAGCACGAGCCGGTGCGGGACCGCCGCCTGCTCCTCACCAAGAAGGAACTGCGCCACCTGCAGATCCAGGACAAACAAAAAGGCCTCACCATTGTAGCGGTGCGCCTTTTCATTGCCGATAACGGCTACGCCAAGCTGGTCATCGCCCTGGCCAAAGGTAAGAAAGAATACGATAAGCGCCAGAGCATCAAGGAAAAAGACGTCCGCCGGGAAATGGACCGCGGCGGATACTAGCCTTTATTCCTCCGGAGCAAACATCGGATCCCAGGCAGGAAGCAGGATGGGCTTCTGGTTCATCTGGGCCATCACATCGGCCGGTACATATTTCTTCTCCACCACCAGACGGAACATGTATTCGTTGAACCATTCGTCCGTCATGATAATGTTGCCCTGCCAGCCGCTGGCGGCGCCCCAGCTGTTTTCCACCATCCACTTCACCGGTTTGCCGTCCTTGAGGTCCACGGCGATGAGCGTCATGGCGTGGGTGGAGCCGCTGGCATGGGTGAGGATGCGCTCCTTCTTGTCCATTCCAAAGCTTACGCCCATAAGGGACTCATAATCAAAGTTTTTGAGGTCTGCGATGCCGCGCGGACGGTCCAGGAACTTGCCCACGTCGCAGGAGAAATACAGGGCCGTGTTGTCCTTGATGGAGGCGATGGCCATTTCCTTGATCTTCTCTATGGGGAGGTTCAAGTACACCCAGTTCTGGCCGTCATAGACATGGCGGTCGTACTCGATCTCATAGACCTTGCCGTATTCCACGGAAGGGTTGTTCATGACCATGATATAATTATTCTCCAGGTCTTCGCCGATGAATTCCTGGTAGAAGCCCTTGGGCGTATAGGTCTTTTCACTCACAAACTCGCCCTTGGAATTGTAGCGGGCCCAGGTGAACTCCGTGGGAGGGACACCCAGACAAAGGACCAGCATCCGGTACACCTCCTTGAGCATCTCCAGCTTCATCTTCCCGGTATCGGCCGGCTTGGCGGCGCGAAGGCGCAGACCATCCTCGCGAAGCTTGGTGGCCAGCTGGGTGCGCATCTGGGAAGTGTTGTTGGCGCTGAGCGTCTCCGGCATCACATCCGAAGGAACCACACCGTACTTCATCACCAGGTTGGAAACGCCCGTGAACTGGCCTCCGTCGCCAATGGGGTTGGAGAACAGCCAGTCCACCTTGCGGTCTTCCAGGGGAAGGTCCCGGGTATCGATGATGCCCTGCAGGAACAGGTTGGCCTTCTCCAGCTGGTCGTAGAAGAAGAGGTAATTCTGGGAGAAGGTGAAGGCTCCCAGGTCGTGCTTCTCAATCATCCTGGAACGCAGCACGTTAAGGCCGGTGAACAGCCAGCATCGGCCCGAAGACTTCTGGTCCGTACGTCCCTTGGTCTTTACCTCGTCGCTGAAATGCGTGTCTATCATGGCCAGATTATCGGCCGATGCCGCCAGCACGTTGATCTGGGTGCTGTTGAGCGCATTCCGGAGGGCCTTGTCGGCCGCGGTGCCCTTATAGGCCGAACTGATTTCGCGGAGCATGTCGGCGCTGATGCCGCCCTTGGGATCCCCGGCGGGCTTTTGGGCAAAAACGGTGACGGAAACGAGCAGCGAGGCTGCCAGAAGGATGGTTTTTCTCATAATGGCTTGTGAATGGTTTCCCCAAAGATACGAAATAATAAACAAAATGCTTAAATTTGCATAGCGAAGCTTAGTAGTGAAACGTTCTAAAATCAATAAAACCTATGGCTTACACTGAAACAACCCGCACCAGCTACGGAAAGAGGCTGGGTAATTCGCTCGGAGGCATCGTCACCGGGCTGCTGCTGTTCGTGGGCGGCACCGTCCTCATCTGGTGGAACGAAGGCCGCGCCGTGAAGACGGACAAAATGTTAAAGGAAGCCCAGGGCCAGGTGGTGGAGATGCCGGACATCTCCCGTGTGGACCCTGCCTATGAGGGCAAGCTGGTCCATGCCGTGGGCATGGCCACGACGGCCGATTCCCTGGTGGACTCCAAGTTCAAGGTGGGGACCCGCGCCATCGCCCTCCGGCGCGATGTGGAATACTACCAGTGGGTAGAGCACGCCCAGAGCGAGAGCAAGGACAAGCTGGGCGGCGCTCAGGAGACTACCACCACTTATACTTACGACCTGCAGTGGGTGAGCACCCCCGTTTCCAGTGCCGATTTCCATGACCCGGACTACCGCAGCGAAAACTTCGTCCGGGAGCAGGTGGAAAGCGACGTGAAATATGCACAGAACGTATCCTTCGGCGCCTTCCGACTCAATCCGGACCAGATCCGTTCCATCAGCGGCAGCACCCCGCTGGCCGTGGTGGACAGCACCGGCAGCAACGTGATCTATATCGGCAAGGACCCGTCCAAGCCGGACGTGGGTGACGTGAGGATTACCTTCACACAGGTGAAGCCGGCCGAAATAAGCATCGTAGCCTCCGTTTCCGGCGACAGCTTCACTTCCTACACGGCCAAGAACGGGAAGAGCTTCTCGGCCCTGAGGATGGGCAACATCCCGCAGGAGCAGATCTTCGAGAGCGAACACGCCACCAACAAGATGATGCTCTGGCTGTTCCGCATCCTGGGCTTCTTCCTGATCATGGCCGGCCTCCGCAGCATCTTCAGCATTGTGGAAACCCTCTTCAAGGTTATTCCGTTCCTGTCCCGGATCATCGGCTGGGGCGTGGGCCTGGTCTGCGGCGTCGTGGCCTTTGCCTGGACGCTTATTGTCGCAGCCATCGCCTGGATAGCCTACAGGCCGGTGGTAGCCATCGTCCTGCTGGTAATAGCCGCCGCGGCCATCTGGTACTTCTCCACCCATGGCAAGAAGAAGGAAGACATGCCGCTGCCTCCGGAAGCCCCTGCCCAATAAAGCATGAGGCGGGTATTCCTCGTATTATCGGCCCTTTTGATTTCGGTCCTCTCACCCGCCGCCTCCCGGCAGCGGGTGCGGGACCTGGATATCCATGTCACCCTCCTGTCGCTGGGCGGGGCGGTATTTCACGAGAAATGGGACCTGAATACCGGTGACGACATCACCGAATGGTACCTGGTGCGCGAGAACCTGGGAGACATGGAGCTGGTCCGTTTCCAGGTACTGGACGAAAACGGGAAAGAGCTGGCCGATGACGGGGAATGGGACGTACACCGCACCCTGGAGCAGAAAGCCGGCAAGAGCGGTGTTGTCCACAAGGCCGACGGCCTGGAACTGTGCTGGGGCGTGGGCTCCCACGGAGACCACGTTTTCCACGCCTTCTACTCCTTCACCAACGCCGTCAAGTCGCTCAACGACTACGACATGTTCCACATGCAGCTGGTATCCCCCGGCCTGAGCTCCCCGCCGGAGCATGTCCGCGTTACCATCGAGGTGAAGGAGCAACAGCTGGATACGCTCAACACGCGCATCTGGGGCTTCGGCTATGAGGGGACATCGGCCTTCCTGGAGGACGGGACGGTGGTTTTCGAATCTTCCGGGCCTTTCCTCACAGACGATTCCGTCATTGTTCTCCTCCGCTTCGAGAAGGGCATGTTCGAATCTCCCAGCGTCCAGGAGCGGGATTTCCAGGAGGCGCTGGACCAGGCCATGATAGATGCCGATTTCGGCCGGGATTACTACGACGAGGAAGATGACACGGCCTCCGGCATCGCCGGATTCTTTACCATCCTGGTGATGTACTTCGCCTTCCTCCGGCCCTTTATCAAGGCGCTCAGGGGAAAGAAATCCAAAAAGGAGATTTCCAAAGTCCTGGGGGTGAGGGATCCCAGGAAGGTGGACTGGGTACGGGATATCCCCATGGGAGGTTACCTGGGGCCGGCCGACTGTGTGCTCCGGGATATCGGCGAGGGAAAAGGCAACAACCTGGCCCTGGCCATCATCCTCCGGCTGGTCCATACGGGCTACCTGCGTCCCACCCGGGAAGTGGAAGGGCCGCTGCAGCTGGCCTTTACGGACAAGGATCCCCAGAGCCTGGACAATATTTCCCTGCCATTTTACCGCCTGCTGGAGCAGGCTGCGGGAGAGGACAAGGTCCTGCAGGAAAAAGAATTCTCCGCCTGGGCAAGCGCCCACTCCACAACCGTCTACAAATGGACCTCCAACGCTTCCACGGAGGCCCGTTCCCGCATGAATACCGAAGGCTGGTATCGCAACGGCAAGTATACGGACGAAGGAAAAGCCCAGGCACGTAACGTGGTGGGCTTCAAGAATTTCCTAAACGATTTTACGCTTTCCTCCCAGCGGGAGACCTTTGAGGCGCAGCTCTGGAAGGAGTACCTGGTGTACGCCGCCCTCTTTGGCATTGCCGACAAGGTGGCGGGGCAGCTCAAGGACATAGATCCCTCCTTCTTCAGGGAGACCTTCGCCTACGACGCCAGCATGCTTCCGCAGCTGCTCTCAACCAGCCGCGCCTTTGCATCGGCCGTCAGCAGCGCCGCCTGGAGGGGAACGCCTGTATCGTCCTCCAGCAGCAGCGGTGGCAGCAGTTACCGCAGCAGCCATGGCTACGGAGGCCACTCCTCCAGGAGCGGAGGAGGTGGCTTCAGCGGCGGAGGCCGCGGCGGTGGCGGCCGATAACGAAAGTTACTGTTCCTTAATAATTTCCATACCCAGACGCATGGCATCCTCATTCATGGGAATGAGGTGGTGGTGGCGTTCCGGGAGGGTCTTTCTGAGCGCCTTGAGCACGCTGTCGATGGTAACGATGGGGTGAACCTTGAGGAAGCCGCCCAACACAATCATGTTGAACACCTTGATCATGTTCATCTCCGCCGCCTTGTCCATGGCGTCTATCCGGTATACGTGGATGTCCTTGCGGGTGGGCGGGACATTGATGCCGTAACCGTCGTAGATGAGCGTGCCGCCCTTCTTAACCTTCTTCTCGAATTTCTCCAGGGAAGGCTGGTTGAGGACGATGGCCGTGTCGTAGGAACTGAGGATAGGGGAAGAAACCGGTTCATCGCTCACGATCACCGTCACGTTGGCGGTGCCGCCGCGCTGCTCCGGTCCGTACGCCGGCATCCAGGTCACTTCCTTGTCTTCCATGAGGCCGGAATAGGCCAGGATCTTACCCATGGAGAGGACACCCTGTCCTCCAAATCCAGATATAATAATCTCGTGTGTCATAGTGCCTTGCGTATTATTTTCCCATATCTTTCAGGTCTCCGAGCGGGTAGAACGGGACCATGTTCTCTTCCATCCACTTGTTGGCCTTGTCCGGGCTCATGCGCCAGTTGGTGTTGCAGGTGGAGACAATCTCCACCAGATTGGAGCCCTTGCCCTGCATGGAATACTCGAATGCCTTGCGGATGGCCTTCTTGGCCTTGAGGATGGCGCCCACGTTCTGCACGCTCTGGCGGGTCACATAGCAGGTGCCTTCCAGGGATGCGGCTATATCGGCCATCTTGAGCGGGTAGCCGTGCAACTTGGGATCGCGGCCATAGGGGCAGGTGACGGTCTTCATGCCCAGGAGGGTGGTGGGGGCCATCTGGCCGCCCGTCATGCCGTAAATGGCGTTGTTGATGAAGATGATGGTGATGTTTTCCCCGCGGTTGAGGGCATGGATGGTTTCTCCCGTGCCGATGCAGGCCAGGTCACCGTCACCCTGGTAGGTGAACACCAGGCGGTCCGGCCACAGGCGCTTGACGGCCGATGCCAGAGCGGGCGCGCGGCCATGGGCGGCTTCCTGCCAGTCCACATCGATATATTTATAGGCAAACACTGCGCATCCCACCGGGGAGATGGCAATAGTTTTCTCTGCCATGCCCATTTCCATCACAACCTCGGAAATGAGTTTGTGCACCACGCCATGGCTGCAGCCCGGGCAATAATGCATAGGCACGTCATTCAGCAGTTCGGGTTTTTGATAGACCAGGTTCTGCGGTTGTATGATTTCTTCTTTTGTCATAAGGCGTAGCTTTTAGCGGGTCATTTTCTTGATTTGCTCCACAACCTCTTCCGGCTCCGGGATAATGCCGCCCAGGCGGCCGTACCACTGTACCGGAATCTTGCACTCCACGGCCAGGCGGATGTCCTCCACCATCTGGCCGGCATTGATTTCCAGGGAAAGGATGCCCTTTACCTTCTTACCCAGTTCGGCGATACGCTGGCTGGGGAAAGGCCAAAGGGTGATGGGACGCAGGAGGCCCACGGGAATGCCCTCCTCGCGGGCGATGGCAATCACCTTCTTGGCAATGCGGGCGGCGCTGCCGAAGGCTACCACCAGGTATTCCGCATCTTCCGTCTTGTACTCCTCGTAACGGACTTCCTTCTTTTCAATCTCCCGGTACTTGGCCTGGATGCGGAGGTTGATCTGCTCCATCTCTTCCGAACGGAGCTCCAGGGAGGTGATGATGTTGGGCTTACGCATACCCAGGCGGCCGGTGGTGGCCCAGGGGCACTCCTTAGCAATCTCCTCTTCCGTACGGCGGGGCTTGAAAGGAGGCAGCACCACCTTTTCCATCATCTGGCCGATGGCGCCGTCGCTGAGGATCATGGCCGGATTGCGGTACTTGAACGCCAGCTCGAAGGCCAGGTCCACGAAATCGGCCATTTCCTGTACCGAGGCGGGCGCCAGGGTGATGAGCCGATAGTCTCCGTGGCCGCCTCCCTTGACGGTCTGGAAATAGTCGGCCTGGCTGGGCTGGATGGTGCCCAGGCCGGGGCCGCCGCGGGAAACGTTAACGATGAGGGCCGGGAGTTCCGCACCCGCCATGTAGGAAATACCTTCCTGCATGAGGGAGATGCCCGGGCTGGAGGAAGAGGTCATGACACGCTTGCCGGTGGCTGCGCCGCCATAAACCATGTTGATGGAAGCCACCTCGCTCTCTGCCTGCAGCACCACCATGCCGGTGGTCTCCCAGGGTTTTTCGGCGGCCAGGGTTTCCAGGACCTCCGACTGCGGGGTGATAGGATAGCCGAAATAGCCGTCGCAACCGCAACGGATGGCGGCATGGGCAATGGCCTCATTGCCCTTCATTAGGGTTACTTCTTTCTCTGCCATGGTTACTCCTCCTTTTTACGATAAACGGTAATACAGCCGTCCGGACAAACAATGGCGCAAGAGGCACAGCCCGTGCAGGTGTCTTCCAGGACAGCATCGGCATAGTTATAGCCCTTCTGGTTCACGCTCTTGGTGGTTAACGCCAGCACGTGAAGCGGACAGGCCACAACGCAAAGGCCGCAGCCTTTACAGCGTTCAATGTCGACAACGGTCGCTCCTTTCATTTTAGCCATATGGTGTAAATTATTGATTGTACATATCTTTGTTGTAGAAGTCCAGGATCTCGCCAGCAATCTCCAGGGCCTGTGCCGCCGGGCTTTCCGGATTCAGGTGCACCGCTTCCAGGTAGCCGTTCATGGCCATCTGCCAGTTCCCCATCTTCCGCCAGGCGTTCCCCAGCAGATAGAACAGCTCATCGTCCATGGTCCCGCCTTCGCCGCGGTACTGTTCCAGGACGCTGATGGCCTCATCGGCCTTGTTCTCCGCCAGGAGGGCTCGGATCCTGTCTTTCATCACTGAGGGTCGTTCACGAACATGCACCAGCCGTAGGTGTCTTCCTCGATGCCCTTCTGGATGCCCACGATGCGGTTGTAAAGCTTCTCCGTAATGGGGCCGCAGATCTCCGGATACTTGTATTCCCGGGTGATGGTGCCGCTCTCCAGGGTAACCTTGTCGTCGATGCGGCAGATGGGGGTGACCACCACCGCCGTACCGCAGGAGTTCACTTCCTCGAAGGTTTCCAGTTCGTCGATGAAAATGGTGCGGCGCTCCACCTTGAGGCCGATTTCCTCGGCCACCTTGCGCAGCGACTTGTTGGTGATGGAAGGCAGTACGCTGGGCGAGTTGGGGGTGATGTAGCAGCCGTGCTTGATGGCGAAGAAGTTGGACGAACCGAACTCCTCGATGTGGGTGTGGGTGGCGCTGTCCAGGAACAGGAGCTCCCGGTAGCCCATGCGGTGGGCCAGGTTGTAGGCATGCAGGGACTGTGCATAGTTGGCGCCCAGCTTGTAGCCGCCGGAGCCGTAAGTGGCCGCGCGGTCATAGTTGCGAGACAGGACGGCGGTGCCGGGAACCAACGCCTTGGCGCCGGAATAGGTGCCCACGGCCGATGCCATCACGGCAAACATCACATCCTTGGAGGAATGGATGCCCAGCTGGGGGTTGATGCCGAAAAGTACCGGACGCAGGTACAGTGACGCGCCGCTCTCATAAGGCGGGATGTAATCCCAGTTTTCCTGGACGCACATGATGCACATGTCCAGGAACATCTCCAGGGTGGGAGCCGGCATGTCCAGGTACTGGGCGCTGGAGGCCATGCGCCTGGCGTTTTCGTCCGGACGGAACATGCGGACCCGGCCGTCCACGCCGCGGTATGCCTTGAGCCCCTCGAAGCAGGAGGGCGCGTAATGGAACACACCGCCGAAGCAGTGAACCGAGAAATTGAAATCATTGGTCACCTCCGGTTTGCTCCACCGGCCATCAATGCATTTGGAGAATACTATCGCATTGGTGGGATAGTAGTTGAAAGATCTTTTCGAATAATCGATTTCTGCCATAGTGTTAATCTTCTATTATGCGGTCTTTGTTGTACGTATGGATTTTGGTGGCGCCGGCCAGGATGATGTAGCCGTTCTCCGCCAGGGATTCCAGCTCGTTCTCTCCCGGATAAACCTTCACAGGGGCCACCCAGCTCACCTTTTTGGTGATGGCGTCCGTGATGTCCTGGCTATAGGCCACGCCGCCCGTGAGGATGATTACATCCACCTTGCCGTCCACCACGGCGCCCTGCGCCACGATGTATTTGGCTATGTTAAGGACAAAGGCTTTCATGAAGAGGACATATTCCGGTTCTCCCTCCTTGGCCTTCCGGACCACCTCGCGCATGTCGTTGGTGCCGAAATATGCCACGGCGCCGCCTTTGCCGATGAGCTTTTTCTTGATTTCCTGTTTGGTGTACTGTCCGCTGAAGCACATGTCTATGAGCGGATAAGGGGGGCAGCAGCCGGCGCGCTCCGGGGTGATGGGGCCGTCCCCGCCCAGGCCATGGGAAGTATCGATCACCTTGCCGCCCCGGTGCAGGGAAATGGTTACGCCGCCGCCCATGTGGCAGATGATGGCGGTGGTGTCTTCCGCCTTCCGGCCGGTCTCCCGCAGATAGCGGCGCATGATGGCCCGGGTGTTAAGGGCATGGAACAGCGTACGGCGCGGGAACTCCGGAATGCCGCCCACATGGCATTCCGGCAGCATCTCATCGGCCATGGGCGGATCCGCCACATAGGCCACGCAGGTGCCGAAACGGGGTTTGATGCCCTCTTTGTCCCGAAGCTCGTTGATCTCATGGGCGATATTGTCGCCGATGAGGGCGCTGAGGTTGCAGGCGTGGTTGCCTTCCCGGCTCTCCGACAGCACCAGGCGCATATCGGCATTCACATTGTACACACCGGTGATGCAGGGGGTGAACAGGCCGCCGCGGCACATCACTATGTCTATGTCCTCCAGGCGGATGCCCTTTTCCTTGAGGGCATTGAGGATGGCGTCCGTGCGCATCCGGTCCTGGTCCATCACATCGGCAAAGCGGGAAAGCTCCTGGACCGAGTGTTCCAGCTTCTGGTCTATCACTATTTCCCCGTCCTTATAATAGGCGAATTTGGTGGTGATGGAACCTGTATTTACCACAAGCACATTCCCTTCCGGTGCTTTTCCATTGATATTTTCGATTTTGGCCATAGTCGGTTTTCATTTTCAGTCTACAAGAACGGCATTTTTTTAATAAAAAACAAGTGTTTATTTAAAAATTTCATAATAAAATCTTTAATTTTCCAATAGTTTTTCACAAATACTCGCCCCGAGCCTTTCAATCCATTATTTAACACACTGGTTTTTTGCCAATTCATAAAATTAATACGGCTTAGCCTGCGCTGGCATCATTTATGCGGAAAAAATGCCGTATTTTTGCACAATGATGAGAAGAATCCTTACTATAGCCGCCCTCCTGGCCTTCCTGCCGGCGGCGGCACAGACCGGGGCCCAGAAATATGCCAGCCGCCAGGCGGAAAGCGGCCCCCTCAAAAACGCCGTCTGGGGCGTGCTGGCCCGGGATGCCCAGGGCAACACCCTTCTGGAATACAACGCCTCGCAGCGGATGCTGCCGGCCTCCAACCTGAAACTGGTCACTACCGGCACGGCGCTGCACGCGCTGGGGCCGGAGCACCGTTTCTCCACGCAACTGGGCTATACCGGCACCATCCTCCAGGACGGCACGCTCAAGGGAGACCTCTACATCATCGGCGGGGGAGACCCCACCCTGGCGGCCAAGGATTCCATCGCCCTCAAACCGGACGCCCTGTTCTGGAAATGGAAAACCCTCCTGAAGGCGGCGGGCATCCAGCGCATAGACGGGCGCATCGTGGGTGACGGCCGTGCCTATGAAGGCAACCTGGAGCAGGATTCCTGGTCTTACAACGATACCGGAACCTATTATGGCACAGGCGGTAATGCGCTCTGCTTCTATGGCAATGCCGTGGACTATCAGGTGAGGGCATCGGCCTTGGGAAAAGCCGTCAACATTACGCAGACTTACCCGGAAACGCCCTGGATGCATTTCTCCAATTACAGTCTCACCGGCCCCGCCGGAACGGGAAACAGCCTGTACCTATACACCACGGACCTGGCCCCCTATGCAGAAATGCGCGGCTCCTTTGCCACGGACCGGCCGGCCAAGACGGAACACTTCTCCAATAAATTCGGTGCCCTCACCTGTGCCTACTACTTTTGGAAAAACCTCACTTCTACGGGTTGGGAAGTGACCGGCGCCTATGCCGATATCGACCGCAGCGGATACATCCGCGGGGCGGATTTCGTGCCGGTGGAGAAAGCCGGCGAACCCGTCGTGATCGGCGGCACCGAATCCCCCACCCTCCGGCAGATCGCGCGGGAAACCAATGTGAGAAGCGATAATTTCTATGCCGAAATGCTCCTTCGCGCCATGGGAGAACGCGCCACCAATTTGGCCTACTATGACAGCAGTTATGTGGCTATGAATGAGGTGCTTCTTGGACTGGGAGCAGATCCGGAGGGCATCTCCGTCAAGGACGGGAGCGGCCTTTCCCGCCACGACAACCTTTCCCCCGCCTGGATGGTCTCCTTCCTGGAAGCCATGGAGAAAAGCCCGGCCTTTGACGCCTTCCTCTCCTCCCTGCCCAGGCCGGGCGAAGGGACGCTCGCCGGCGTGATGCAGGGCCATCCATCGGCCGGCCGTATCCGGATGAAAAGCGGCTCCATGGAAGGGACCCTGTGCTATTCCGGCTATATCCTGGACGCCGAAGGAAAGCCCCAGATCACCTTTTCCATGCTCACGAACAACACCACGGCCAAGCAGGCCGATATCCGCGCCGTCCTTACCCGGATGCTCTCTTTGCTGCTGGAATAGTATTTTTTACTATCTTTGTAGGATATTATGAAAAAATGGCTTTTCATAGGATTGGCTTCCCTGGCGCTCCTCTCCTGCAAGATGGTGGACCGCCTGAGTGACACCGCCACGGAACTCTTCAAGGGTGAGGTGGTGGCCCGGGTGGGCGAGCACCGCCTGCACCGGAGCCAGCTGGAAAGCTACATCCCCGCAGGCGTCTCATCGGAAGACAGCGTGGGCCTGGCCCAGCAGTATATCCGGGCCTGGGCCGAAGACCTGCTCCTGCTGGACATGGCCGACGAGCAGCTGTCCAAGGAAGAGAAAGACGTTTCGGAAGAACTGGAAAGCTACCGCCGGGCCCTGCTTAAGTACCGCTACGAACAGCTGTATATAAACCAGCGCCTGGACACCCTGGTCACGGATGAAGAGGTGGAAGCGTACTACAAGGCCAATCCGGACAAGTTCATCCTGGACCGTCCGGTGGTAAAGGCCCGCTACATGATTATTCCGGCCGATTCCCACAGCCTCAAGGAAATCCGCACCCTGATGTCCTCCGATGAGGATTCGGACGTGCTGGAAGCGGAGAACCTGGCCTATACGGCCGCCATCAAGTACGGGGATTCTTCCGACACCTGGATGGACGCCATCACCCTGGCCCAGGAGCTGGGGACGGATTACCAGTCACTCCTGGCATCTATCAAGAACCAGTTTGCAGAGTTGCCGGACAATGCCGGCAACCTCCGCATCGCCTATATTGTGGACATCGTCCCGCAGGGGAAAACCGCCCCTGAGGAGTTTTGCGCGGAGCGTATCCGGGACATCATCCTGAATACCCGCAAGCACGCGCTCACCACTTCCCTGGAACAGGATCTGCTGGAAGATGCCCGCAGGAACAACAGATTTGTAATTTACTGAATATGAAGCGTGTATTGACAATTGCCGGAGCACTGCTCAGCTGCCTCGTGATGAATGCCCAGAAATACCAGAACGGACTGGTGGACAAGACCGTGGCCGTTTTGGGCGGCGAGGTGATCCTGATCTCCGACATTGAAAACGAGGTGCAGCAGATGCGGGCCGGCGGCCAGAACGTGGACCAGCGGATGCGTTGCGAGCTGCTGCAGGGCATGATGGAATCCAAGCTGTTCCTCATGCAGTCCCGCCTGGATTCCCTCACGGTAAACAGCGACATGGTAGACAACAACCTCAACCAGCGGATAGACTATCTGCGCACCCAGCTGGGCGGCGACGAGGAAATGGAGAAATACTTCGGCAAGCCCCTCTACAAGCTCCGCCAGGAATGGCGCAAGGTGCTGGAAGAACAGAGCCTTACCGAACAGGAGCGCTACCAGGTGGCCGGGGACATTCCGGAAGTGACACCCTATGACGTGAAGCAGTACCTTGCTTCCACGGACCCGGAAGACCTCCCGGTGATTCCCGTGAAATACCAGCTTAGCCAGATCTGCATCTATCCGGACCGTGAGGCCGCCAAGATGGCCGTCAAAGAGCGCCTGCTTTCGCTCCGGGAACGTATCATCGGCGGAGAAAGGTTCGCCACCCTGGCGCGCCTGTATTCCGAAGATCCGGGCAGCGCCCGCCGCGGCGGAGAACTGGGCATGGCTTCCAAATCCATCTTCTGGCCCGCCTTCTCGGATGCCGCCATGGCCCTTCGGCCCGGCACCATCTCCCAGATTGTGGAAACCCCGGACGGCTTCCACATCATTGAAGTGATTGAGAAGCGGGGCGACATGTTCAATGCCCGCCACATCCTCCTGAAACCCCAGTACACGGCCGAAGACCGGGAGAAGGCCTTTGGCCGCCTGGACAGTCTCCGCACCGATATCCTGGCGGAGGAAATCCCCTTCGAGCTGGCAGCCCGCTTCTTCTCCGAAGACCTGGCCTCCCGCACCAACGGCGGCCAGATGGCAGACCCCGCCACCGGTTCTTCCTACTACGAGATAGACCAGCTGAAGCCGGCCGATTATGCCGCCATCAAGGACCTGAAGCCGGGCGAAATCTCGGAGCCGGTGGAATCCCTTGACAACGAGGGTTATGAGCAGGGCCGTTCCGGCAACCTGGTCTATAAGATTATCCGGGTGGATAAAATCGTTCCCGCCCATACCGCCACCTTCGAGAACGACTATACGCAAATCCAGGAGCGGGTCATGGGCATCAAGCAGACGGAGGCCGTGAACCAATTCCTGGAAGAGAAGATCAAGGATACGTACATTGTGATAGACCCGATGTTCGCCCAGTGCGACTTCTCCCGTGAAATCTGGAACACCCGCAAATAGTGCTGCTTAAACGGGCATACGGTATTGGCTTGGGGCTGCTGCTGTTCACGGCGGCGGCCTTCTCCCCGCATGCCCAGGAGAAAAAGGACGACAAGGTCCGGCTGATCAGCGCCAAATCGGCCCAGCTGCTGCAGATAGACGGCGTGGATTACCGCAAGGTGGTGGGCCCCGCCCGTTTCCTTCACAACGACACCTATCTCATCTGCGACACAGCCCTCTGGAACGTCAACACCAACGTCATCGACGCGGTGGGGCACGTCCGCATCATCCAGGACCGCACCACCCTGTCCAGTTCCACCCTCCAGTACGTCTCCGACGAGAATATAGCCAGATTCCGCGGGGACCTGGTGCAGCTCCAGGACAAGGACGGCAACACGCTCCGCACCCGTTATCTGGATTATAACACCAAGGACTCCGTGGCCGTTTTCCAAAGCGGCGGTGCCATGAAGGACAAAGACGGCCAGGTCATGGAAAGCCGGTACGGCATCTACGACGCCAAGGCCAAACTGTTCACCTTCAACCAGGACGTGAACATGTACCTGGATACCACCTTTGTGAAAACCTCCCGCCTGGAATACCGGAGCGACCTTTCCACCGCCTTCTTCGGCTACGGGACGGACATGTGGCAGGACGACAACATGCTGTCGGCCGATGACGGCTGGTACGACAGGAGCCGGGAGCTGTTTTTCTTCCAGAACAAGGTGCACCTGCTCACGGACAGCCAGGAAGCCTGGGCCGATTCCCTGTTCTACCACCGCGCCCGCAACGACCTGGACATGCTGGGCAATGTGGAGCTGATGGACACTACGCGCAACTTTTTTGCGCTGGCCGGCCGCTTTGAATACGAGGATTCCCTCTCGAAAGTCCGGATGAGCTACGACCCGGCGCTGATGTCCATCATCGACGAAAAGGGGCAGCGGGATACCCTGTACCTGGGCGGAGACCTGATCCTGATGCAGACCTACAAGATGTGCGACATCCCGGAGCCCTGGGTGGCCGATGCCAATAAGAGGATGAAGGACCTGGGCGGGGACGCCATCATGGAATACCGGCGGAAAGTGGCGGCGGAAGCGGCCAAGAAGGCCGAAGAAGCCGCAGCCAAACAGAATCCCAAAAAGACATCGGCCGGAGGCGATAAAAGTGCATCGGCCGCACCGCCAAAGGCCGAAGAAACTCCTCCAGCACCGGCAGAGCCGCCTTCTCCTCCAGCCGACAGCCTGGCCATCCCCCGGGACAGTCTGGCAGTACTTAGGGACAGCCTGGCAGTCCAGACGGACAGCCTGCAGACCCAATTGCCGGACAGCCTGGGCATCTCGGAAACAGGAATTCCGCCGGAAATGACGGAGACGCCGGAGGCGGAAGAATCGGCCGAAGAAGAAGAAGAAGAGGTGGTCCAGAAAGATACCACCAAAATCAATTTCTTCTGGGCAAACCGGAATGTACGCCTGTTCCGGAGAAACATGCAGATGGCCTGCGACTCGCTCGTCTATTCGGACCTGGATTCCCTGGCCCGCCTGTTCGGGGATCCCAAGATCTATAACGAAGGGAACAAACAATATTCGTCGGACAGCATCTATGTGGTGGTAAAGAACCAGGAGGCCGAAAAGGCGCACCTGCTGGACAATGCATTCATCACCATCCAGGAGGCCAAAGACGCCTTTGACCAGATCCGGAGCGTGGAAATGGTGGCCTATTTCGACTCTACCCGCACGCTGAAGCGGTTTGACGCCCTGGGCGGCGCGTCATCCCTGTTCTATCTCACGGAAGACAATGCCCTGGCCACGGTGAACAAGGTGGAAGCCAAGATGATCTATGCCACCTTCACGGAGGGCAACATAGACCATATCTACTATTACGACAATCCCAAGAACGACGGTTACCCCACCGTTCAGCTCAGCAAGGACGAAAAGACCCTCAAGGGCTTCCGCTGGGATCCCGACAAGCAGCCCACCTCGCCCGAGGATGTCACCTCCCTGAAGCCCCGCAGGAGTGAAAGGGTTAACTATCTTCGCCATCCGCATGTTAAATTTGACGTAACGGAGGAGTATTTCCCCGGCTATATCACCCAACTGTTCCAGGACATTGCCCGGCGGGATTCCATCACGGTGGCCCGGGAGCAGGCGCGACGTGCCGCTGCGGACTCCCTGGAGCGCATGGCCCGAGAAACCGACGCCCTGGCCGATTCCCTGATGAACCTGCCTCCGCCGGATTCCCTGGCCCATGGCGCCGACTCCCTGGGACTTGCCGCAGCCCTGGATTCCACCGCTACGGCATCGCTGCCGGCTCCTTCCGACTCGCTGGACATATCGGAACCGCCAGTGACGACTCCGCTTACTCCGGAAGAGATAAAGGCGCAGGAAAAAGCCGCCCGGGAGGCCGAAAAAGCCCGGATCCGGGCCGAAAAACAAGCTGCCAGGGAAGCCAAATGGGCCGAAGCGGACCGCAAATACGAAGAGCGGCAGGCCGCCAAGGCGCAGAAGAAGCTGGAACGGGAGCGGGCCAGGAAACTGAAAGAACTCCGGCGCCTGGAAAAGAAGGCGCAGAAGGAGCGGAAACGCCTGGAGAAATACCTGGAGCGGGAGCGGCGCCGGCAGGCGAAAAAACAGGCAAAGGCAATAGAGACTGAAATTAATACGGAAAACGATGAATAAGACGGTATTGGTATCCGGCGGCGCCGGTTTTATCGGGAGCCATGTAACGGTTGAACTGCTGGCAGCGGGCTACGACGTAGTTGTGGCCGACAATTTCTCCAACTGCGACCGCACCTGCTTCGAAGGCGTAAAGAAGATTACTGGACGGGAAGACCTCCCGCTGGAAGTAATGGACTTCTGCGACGAGAAGCAGACACGCGCCCTCTTTGCCAAATATCCCATCGATGCCGTTATCCATTTTGCCGCCTACAAAGCCGTGGGCGAGTCCGTGGCCCAGCCGCTGATGTACTACAGAAACAACCTGCAGAGCTTCCTGAACGTGCTGCAGGCCGCCCAGGACCAGGGCGGATGCAACGTGCTGTTCTCCTCATCGGCCACGGTCTATGGAGAGCCGGACAAGGTGCCCGTTACGGAGGAGACCCCGCGAAAGAGTGCCACCTCCCCTTACGGCAACACCAAGACCATGTGCGAAGACATCCTGCGGGACACCGTCAAAGCTTCGGAAGGCAAGGTGAGGGGCATCCTGCTGCGCTATTTCAATCCCATCGGCGCACATCCCAGCGCCCTCATCGGCGAACTGCCGCGCGGGGTTCCCAACAACCTGGTTCCGTTCATTACCCAGACCGCCATCGGGAAGCGGGAATGCCTGAGCATTTTCGGCAACGACTATCCCACCCCGGACGGCACCTGCCTGAGGGACTATATCGACATTGTGGACCTGGCCAAAGCGCACGTATTTGCCGTCACCCGCATGATGGAAGGCAAGATGAAGAAGGACTGCGAGGTGTTCAACGTGGGCACCGGCCGGCCCGTGAGCGTGCTGGAACTGGTGAACGCCTTCGAGAAAGTGAACGGCGTAAAACTGAACTGGAAGTTCGCCCCGCGCCGTCCCGGCGACGTGACGGCCATCTGGGCCGATCCCACCCTGGCCAACACGGAAATGGGCTGGAAGGCCACCCGCACCGTAGAGGAAACCCTCAAGGCCGCCTGGGCCTGGGAGAAGCACCTGGCGGGAAAGTAAAATGGGCACGCGTTTGCTAATCAGACAGATTCTTCGTATTTTTGAAAACAAAACCACATGATATGAACCTGAAAGAACCCTTTGTTATTACCATCAGCCGGGAAATCGGCTCCGGAGG
>JAEEQF010000140.1 GCA_016285175.1 Bacteroidales bacterium | reverse complement strand
GACCCCTCAGGTCTACATTGGCCGATCCGGAAAGGACGACATCCCAATCTTCGGCCTTGATGTCGAAAGAGCCTCTGGAGGCGCCCGAAAGATTGATCCGGGCCTGATAGAAACTGCCTTCAAAGCTGTTGCACTTGGAAGCGCCGCTCATGCCCAGACGGGCCTTGTAAGCGTCTACAGCTACGTTTTCGGCAACCGAAGCGCCGGAAATCTCCATCCGGAATTCTTCCTCTTCGGAAAGCGAGAAACGGCCTTCCTGCCAGTATTTGGAGGCGCCGCTCAGGGAAAGTTTGGTGAGCCGGGGCATATGGACGGTGGCCCTGAGGACCGCACCGTTCCTGTATTTGCGGGATTGCTGGACCGAACGGGGCAGATCCTTGAGGGTGAGGCGGAGCGTGCCGGCGTTTACGGCCACGTCCAGGTACTTTTCCAGGAAATCGCTGTATTCCACTTCCACGGACCACCTGTCGTCCTGAACCACCGTTACTTTGAAGGAATGTCCGGCCGACAGGGCCTGGAAGTCCTTGAACGAGTACTGTTTGGTGAGCACGGCAGCCGCCTCTTCGGCTTCTTCCGCTTTAAGGCCGACGGCCGAAAAGGCCATGAGGGCGAACAAAAGGGCAATTACTTTTTTCATAATCTTATCGTTTAACTGTTTTCATAATCTTGTCTACACCGGAGAGGAGGTCTCCATAATAGGACCGGAGGATAGCTGCCTGCTCCCGGGAAGAGAGTTCGTCGGGCAACTGGTCCCGCAGCGGGATGGCCTCTTGCGTGAGGCTCCCCAGCATGGCTGCGGCCTCTTCGTCATAAGAGACAAGCTCCCAGGCATCGGCCACGGCAGCCAGGTAGTGCTCATAAACGGCATCCGGATCGTTCCCCAGGCCCCAGGAATTCCAAGGCAGCAGGGCCAGCAGAAGGGCTACGGCCGCAGCGGCGCTAAAGGCAAAATAGTAGATCTTCCTTCTTTTCCCTTTATTATCGGCCTCCCAGCGCTCCAGGAACCGTGCCTCCGCTTCAGATGGCGGAAGGGCGGTATCCAGCTGCGAGGCGTTTGCCCGGATATAATCCTCTAATCTATTCATGGTTCCTTAAAAGCTTTATCAGTTTCTGTTTGCCGCGTGCGCAGATGGAGCGCAGCGTAACTTCTTTCTGGCCAGTCATTTCCGCAATTTGTCCATAACTTAGGCCTTCTATGAGCGACAGGTTCAGCACCAGGGAGTAAGGCTGCGGAAGCGCTTCCATGGCCCGGCGGATCCTGTCCATGTCCGGCATCGCCTCCCCCTCGTCGTAATCGGCCGCCGGAATCTCCTCATCCATCAGTTTATCGGCATCCAGGAAAACAGGGTCCTTTTTGCGCGAACGGAGCCGGTCGATGGCCTTTCTGATGCAGGTGGTCCTTAACCAGGCCGATGCCTGCGCCGGGCTCTGGCTCCGGATTCCGCCGGAGAGGTACCTCAGGAGGGTGTCCTGCATCACTTCCGCCGCGTCGGACTCGTCCCGCAGGATCCGCAGCGCCGTATTGTATACGGGCACACTGTGAATCCGGTAAAACGCTGTCGCTTCCTGTCTTGTCATAAAATGATATCTTTCCACCCGGCTTTTGGGGGCCTCTACATATTAAACGATAGAATCGTGCAATTGTTGCAACCGTCCCGTAAAAATAATAAAAAAAGGCTTAATTTTGCAGTATTATGAAAGTAAGCCTTGTTCAGTTCAGCCCCGTCTGGGCCGCCCCCGCAGCCAACCGGAACCGTCTTGGAGAGCTTTTGGCCGATACCCCGGCCACGGACCTTATAGTGCTGCCGGAAATGTTTTCAACCGGCTTTGTCACGGAGCCCGCCGGCATTGCCGAAAAGGACGGGGAAAGCCTGCGCTTTATGCAGGAGACGGCCGCAGCGCACGACTGTGCGGTGGCCGGCAGCATAGCCACTGAAATAGAAGGGAGCTACCGGAACCGCTTCTATTTCGTATATCCGGACGGCCGGGAGATGCATTACGACAAGCATCACCTCTTTACTTATGGCCACGAACATAAGCGCTTTACGGCAGGAGAAAGGCCGGTTGTGGTTAACTTCCGGGGTGTGAACATCCTCCTTCAGGTCTGCTACGATCTCCGCTTTCCGGTATTCAGCCGCAACCGCCTGCTCCCGGACGGAAGTGCGCTTTACGACCTGGCCCTGTATGTAGCCAGCTGGCCGGAAAGCCGGATGGAGGCGTGGGACATCCTCCTGAGAGCCCGCGCCGTGGAGAACCAGTGCTTCGTGGCGGGGGTGAACCGGGTGGGAAAGGACCCCAAAGACCGTTACTCCGGCCACAGCACCCTTATCGGCCCGAAAGGGCAATTGCTTACAAATTGTAAGGAAAACAAGGAAGAAATTAGCACTTTCTATATGGACATCCCTGAATTGCTCGCATTCAGAAAGCAGTTCCCAGTTTTACAAGATGCTGACAATCAATAAAGTACTTTAATTAGTTTTTGGTTTTTAAAAAATTTTATCTATCTTCACACCCAGTTAGTAAGTGTAAGATAGACTATGAACAGCATCAACTGGGATTCCCTGGGCTTTGACGCCTACCGAACCCGCACCATCATTTTCTCCAAGTTCTCCGGCGGAGAATGGTCTCCCTTTGAGGCCACGGAGAACTTTTCGTTTACCTTCGATCCCTTCTCCCAGGTCCTGCATTATGCCATTTCCTGCTTTGAAGGGCTGAAGGCCTTCCGGCAGAAAGACGGGAGGATAGCCATTTTCCGTCCGGACCAGAACGCCGCCAGGCTCAAGCGGACGGCCGATTACCTGGGTATGCCCGGCCCGTCCCAGGAGCTGTTCATCAAAATGTGTGAGGCCTGCGTAAGAAACAATCTGAAGTACCTGCCCCCTTATGGGCACCGGGCTTCCCTGTATCTGAGGCCCATCCTGATGGGTGTTCACCCGCAGATGCAACTGGTCCCCTATCCGGAGGCCATCTTTGCCGTGATGTGCGCCCCCGTGGGTTCCTATTACGGAGAACACCTGCGCTCCTTCGCCGCCGTAATTCCCGGCAACTACGACAGGGCTGCCCCCAAAGGCTCCGGCAGTTATAAGATCGGCGGGAATTATGCCGCCACGTTCAAGCCTTATCAGCTTGCGCACAAACAGGGCTACACGGAACTGCTGTACCTGAACTCCTGTACCCGGGAGTTCGTGGACGAATTCGGCTCGTCCAACTTCTTTGGAATCAAAGGGAACAAGTACATCACTCCCCTGTCGGACAGCATCCTGCCGTCCATAACCAACAAGACTCTGCAGGAAGTGGCGGCCGATCTGGGCATGGAAGTGGAGAAACGCCCGGTACCAGTAGACGAACTGGCCGGATTCGACGAAGCAGCCGCCTGCGGGACAGCCGTGGTCATTACCCCCATGTCCCATATCGACATCAAACCTGTGCTGGAAGAGCCGGGAATAGAACGATCCTACCGCTACCGTCCGGACGGAGAAGTGGGACCGGTATGTACCCAATTATATAAACAGATTACCGGCATCCAGTTTGGAGAACTGGAGGACAGACACTATTGGTGCTATTACATTTAGCCTATCTTCCCGCCAGCGCACGCAGTCTCTGGATGCGGCGTACGCTTTCATCGATACGGGATTCCGGAATGACGCCGTCTTCAACCGCCTTGAGGACGGCGTCAAATACTTTGGGATAGTCCCTGGTGCCCAGGAGGATATCGGCCCCGGCCTGGATGGCCAGGATGGCGGCCTCCTCCGAAGAGAACTGCCGGGTGATGGCGCCCATTTCCATGCCGTCGGTGATGATTACCCCGTCAAAGCCCAGTTCTCCCCGCAGCTTTTCCTGCAGGATTACCGGAGACAGCGTGGAAGGGATTTCGGACCCCGTGACTTTGGGGGCCGATATATGTGCGCTCATGATCATGGGAACGCCCGCAGCTATACCAGCCTTGAAGGTATGCATCTCACAGTCAAGCATTTCCTCCCAAGTCTTGTGGCTTACTGCATAACCCAGGTGCGTATCGGCATAGGTGTCTCCGTGCCCCGGGAAATGCTTGAGACAGCTTACGATCCCGGCCGCCTGCATGCCCTTTACGTACTGCGCCACCATAGGAGCGGCAACGGAAGGCTTGTCTGAAAAAGCCCGGGCACCGATAATCACGTTCTCCGGATTGGTGTTCACATCGGCCACGGGGGCGAAATCCACGTCAAAACCATATTCCTTGAGGTATGAGCCGATGGCGAAAGCGGCATCGTAGGCCG
>JAEEQF010000139.1 GCA_016285175.1 Bacteroidales bacterium | reverse complement strand
GATACCTGGTGCTGGCCCGCGACCTTTCCAGCGGTCACGTGAGCGGTGAGTTCTTCACCTTCGACTGGCCGGATGTGCGCGGCCGCGCCGGACGGCAGGATCCGCAGTCCCTCACGATGCTCACCTTCTCTACCGACAAGCCTTCCTACAAGGCCGGGGAGAAAGCCACCGTATACATCCCTGCCGCCCCGGGCGGACAGGCCCTGGTTTCCCTGGAGAACGCCAGCGGCGTAATCCGGCGCGAGTGGGTTTCCACCGGCGACAAGGATACTCCCTATCAGTTTGATATCCAGCCGGAGATGTCTCCCAACTTCTACGTGCACATTACCCTGCTGCAGCCTTACGGCTCCACGGTGAACGACCTTCCGCTGCGCCTGTACGGTGTCCAGAAGGTGAAAGTGGAGAATCCGGACTCCCATCTGGAGCCTGTGATCAAACTCCCGGACGTGCTGCATCCGGAGGAAGCCTTCACCGTGAAGGTGAGCGAGAAGAGCGGCAAGCCCATGACCTACACCCTGGCCATCGTGGACGAAGGCCTGCTGGACCTCACCGCCTTCAAGACCCCCAACCCCTGGAGCGTGATGTACAAGGACGAAGCCCTGGGCGTGAAGACCTGGGACCTCTACGACAAGGTCGTGGGCGCCTTCAGCGGCAAGTTCTCCCCGCTGGCCGCCATCGGCGGTGACCAGGATAACCTGGTAGCCGCCCGCAAGGACAACCGCTTCAACCCCGTGGTGCTGTTCCAGGCACCCCGCACCCTGGCCAAGGGTACCGACGAGATCAAGCTCAAGCTCCCGCAGTACGTGGGCAGCGTGCGCGTGATGGTGGTGGCCGGCCACGAGGGCGCCTACGGCAGTGCCGATGCCACCGTGCCGGTGCAGAGCCCGCTGATGGTGGTTACCACCCTGCCGCGCATCCTGGGTAACGGAGAGGAAGTGACCGTCCCCGTGAACGTATTTGCCATGGAAGACGGCGTAAAGAGCGCCGACGTGAAGATCTCCGTGGACGGTCCCGTGCAGATTGTGGGCAATGCCACCCAGACGGCTTCCTTCCCGGAGAAGGGCGACCAGCTGGTCCGCTTCGGCCTCAAGGCCACCGGCGAAGGCGTGGCGCACATTACCATTGACGCCTCCGGCGCCGGACACAAGGCCACGGAAAGCATCGCCCTCACCATCCAGAACCCCAATCCGGAAATTGCCACGGTGAAGAACTTCCAGCTGGCTGCCGGCGCTTCCGAGACCCTGAACGCCGGTGCAGGTTCCACCCTGCAGCTGGCCGGTTTCCCGGCCCTGGACGCCCGCAGCCTGTACATCTCCATGCGGGACTATGCCTATGACTGCTCCGAGCAGCTCTCTTCCAAGGGCCTCACGATGCTCCATCTGATGCCCATGCTGGAAGAAAAGGATGCCGCCGAGGCCAAGACCCTCATCCCCGGCATCATCGAAAAGCTCTATTCCCGCCAGACGGCAGATGGCGGATTTGCCTACTGGAGCGGCTCCTCGCAGGCCGATACCTGGGTAAGCTCCATGGCCGGAGAATTCCTCTCGGAGGCCTCCAAGGCCGGTTTCGAGGTGAACAAGGGCGTCCTGAAGAACTGGGAAAGCTTCCAGAAGAAGATGTCCCAGGCCTACCGCATCGCCGGCAACAACGCCTTCTCCCACTTGGATGAATGCTACCGCCTGTACACCATGGCCGCCACCGGCAACGCCAACTTATCGGCCATGAACCGCCTGCGGGAAGCCGAAGGTATAGGCGACCGGGCCAAGTGGATGCTTGCCAGCGCCTATTCCCTTGCCGGAAAGGCCAAGATTGCCGAAGGCCTCATTGACGAAGTGAGCGCCGACTTCCCGGAATACCTCCCGTACAACCTCACCTACGGCACTTCCTTCCGCGACCGGATGGTGGCCCTGGAGGCCCTGGCCCTGAGCGGCCGCATCACCGCGGCCCTGCCCATCGCCCAGGGTGCCGTGGAGCGGATGAACTGGCTGTCCACCCAGGAGAGCGCCTTTGCCGCCATCGCCTTCCACCGCCTGTTTGAGAAGGTGGGAACATCGGCCATCCAGGCCAGCGTGAACGGCAGCAACGTGGCCTCCTCCGGCTCCGTAGCCACCGTAACGGCCAACGGCAGCACCACCGTCAAGAACAATGGCGACGGCCTGCTGTACGGCACGTTGGTGACGGTTTCCCGTCCGGCGGCCGGCACCGTGGTACCCGCCCGTTCCAACGGCCTGCGCCTGGAAGTGAGCTATAAGGACGAACAGGGCCGGAGCGTGAACCCCGCCCGCCTGATGCAGGGCATGCGCTTCACTGCCACCCTCAAGGTGTACAACACCGCCCAGGGTGCCGACCTGGAGAACCTGGCACTGAGCTGCCGCATCCCTTCCGGCTGGGAAATCCAGAACGAACGCCTCATGGGCGGCGAAGGCGATGAAGGCGGCTACGACCACAAGGACATCCGGGACGACAGGGTGAACTGGTTCTTCGGCCTGCCCGCCGGCAAGGTGAAGACCTTCACCGTGCAGTTGAGGGCCGCCTACGAAGGCAACTTCGCCCTGCCCGCCATTGTGTGCGAGGCCATGTACCAGCCTTCCATCAACGCCTCCACCGCATCCGGTTCGGCCGTTGTAATAAAGTAATTGTGGGCCGACCGTCTTGACTCAACGATCTTAGTCAAGAAAATGGGCCAAAATGTGACTTAGTTCGTACCTACTGACGATCTTGGGCAAGAAAATGGACTAAAACTTGACTAAGATCGTCAGTTAGTACAAATTAGGGCAAGAAAACGGGGAAAACGTGACCAAGACTGCACGGAAATGGATTTGGGCATTGTTGGCCGGGTTATTCCTGGCATGGCTTTTCTGTCTGCCGCGGAATCTGTTCAAGGATACTCCCTGCTCCACGGTGGTGTATTCGGCCGAAGGGGAGCTGCTGGGCGCACGCATTGCCGATGACCAGCAGTGGCGCTTCCCGCCCTGCGACACCGTACCTTCCCGCTACGCCAAAGCCGTGGTGCGCTTTGAGGACCGGCATTTCTACTGGCATCCGGGGGTGAACCCCGTGTCGCTGGTGCGGGCACTCATTGACAACATCCGCTCCGGGCACGTGGTGAGCGGGGGCAGTACCCTCACCATGCAGGTGGTCCGGCTTTCCCGGAGGCGGGAGCGCACGGTGTGGCAGAAGCTGATAGAAGCCGTGCTGGCCACGCGGATGGAGCTCCGCTATTCCAAACGGGAAATCCTGGCCCTGTATGCCTCCTACGCCCCTTTCGGCGGGAATGTGGTGGGGCTGGAAGCAGCCTCGTGGCGTTACTTCGGCCGGCCTGCGGGAGAACTTTCCTGGGGCGAGGCGGCCACCCTGGCGGTGCTCCCCAACGCCCCAGCCTCCATGCACCCGGGCCGGAACCGGGACGCCCTGCTGGAGAAGCGGAACCGCCTGCTTGCCGGACTGTTGGAACACGGAGACCTGGACCAGGACAGCTACGAGGCCGCCCTGTCCGAACCCCTGCCGGACGCTCCCCTGCCGCTGCCTTCCTACGCTCCGCACTTTGTGGAGTCCTGTCCCAGGGGCGTCCAGACACACAGCAGTATACGGTATTCCCTCCAGCGGGCTGTAGAAACGGCCGTTAACCGTAAGAGTGATGAGATGGCCCGGGAAGGCGTGGCCGATATGGCCGCCGTGGTCATAGACAACACCTCCGGGGCTGTGGTGGCCTATGTGGGGAACGCCTCCCCGGACAGGGAACGGCCTGGAGTCTCGGTGGATATTGCTTCTTCGCCACGCTCTACCGGCAGTATCCTGAAGCCTTTTCTATACGCCGCGGCGCTCCAGGACGGGGTGATCCTGCCGGAGACGCTGCTGCCGGACATCCCGGTGAACATGGGTGGTTTTGCCCCCCAGAACTTTGACCGGCAGTTCTACGGCGCCGTGCATGCCTCCGAAGCCCTGGCGCGTTCGCTGAACGTTCCGGCCGTGTTCCTGCTGCGCTCCTACGGCGTGCCCCGGTTCCATGAACTGCTGCAGCGCTGCGGCCTCACCACCCTGGGCAAGGACGCCTCCTACTACGGTCTGTCGCTCATCCTGGGCGGCGGCGAAGGCCGGCTGGACGAGATCACGCGCGCCTATTCCGGGCTGGTGAGGGGCTACCTGGGGCTGACCGACGGCGCGAGCACGAAAACAGGCCAAAACGTGCTCGGAGGCGCAGTAAAATGGGACAAGACGGCGCTTTGGTACACCTTTGAGGCGCTTAAGGAAGTGAATCG
>JAEEQF010000028.1 GCA_016285175.1 Bacteroidales bacterium | reverse complement strand
GAATGCACAGAATGGCATTTTGGTGGATTGGCGGCAAATGTGTATCTTTACGCAGACCAATCAATCCTGCGTAATGAATAGACTTCTCCTTCTGGCCACCGCCGCTTTGGCAGATGACGCCTTCCAGTTTCACGTCCAGTACGTCTGTAGTGGGCGCTTCGTAAAATTCTTTTTGCATGGTTATATCAGTTTTATGTTAAAGTTTACGGAATAAACTTTAACATAAAACTAATTAAAGTTTACGGAATTAACAATAATATTCGCTCACATTTTAGTATCTTTGCGTCCATGGAAGAAAACTTCGACGCACTGGATATCATTGCCCAAACCCGGGGCAAGGTGGAAATGGACAGCATTCCCACGGGGGAGAAACTGTTCCCGCTGTGGGGATGGCTTACGGCTGTGTTCTATCTGCTGGAGTTTATTCTGTGGCAGTGGCTGCACCAGGAATGGTGCCTTTGGCTGTGGGTGGGGATTCCGCTCATCGGCATACCTGCCATGGTTTTCATCATCCGCCGGGACCAGGAGCGGACGCACATGCGCAGCCATCAGTCCAAACTGGTGCTGGATTATTGGGTTTTTGCGGCCTGTGCCATTGGCATCGGCGGCTTCCTCTTCGGCTTCCTGGGCATTTATGAAATGGTGGAGAATCCCATGATCTGCCTGCTGGTGGGTATCGGCGCCTTTGTCTCAGGAGAAGCGGCCCGCTTCAGGCCGATGATTGTGGGCGGGCTCTCCGGGGCCGCTTTGGGCCTTGTCTCTTTTATCCTGCAGGGGGATATTTGGGTGTATCAGATACTGTGCATCGTGGCGGTGGCGGTTGTGGCGCTCATTATCCCCGGATATCTTTATGAAAGAAGGGTAAAAAATGGAATTTAAGGACCTGGACCCCATACTCCACAACGAGCTCAGGCTCCGCGTAATGGCGGCGCTGGATTCGCTGGACAACGCGGATTTCGTGTACCTAAAGGGCATCACGAAGGCCACGGCGGGGAACCTCAGTGTCCAAATTACCAATCTGGAGGAGGCCGGTTACATCAAGGTCTCCCGCAGCGGCGAAGGCCGGGGCTCCCACACGGTCTGCCGAATCACAGCCAAGGGCGCCAGTGCCCTGCTGGATTACCAGCGTGCCCTGCTGAGCTACTTTTCCCAGAAGAAATAAAAAAAGATCCGGGCCGGACGGGCTCGGATCTTTTTTAGTGCGGAAGGGGATTACTCGGCCTTGGCGGGGATGATGGCGATCATCCAGCCCTTGGAGAGTTCCGGAGTCATCTCGCCGTTCTTCACATAGCGCTGGAGCTGGCCGATCACAACCACGGTGTCGCCGTCCTTGAAGGCCTCGGCATTGGTGAACTTCTCATTGCCGAAGTCCTTGGCGCGGAACACGGTGAGGGCCGGGCTTTCAGCCTTGCCGTCGGCCGTGAGCTTGAAGGTGGCGTTGCCATAGCCGGTGTCGATGCCGGACTCACCGGTAACGATACCCTTCACCAGCACCTGGTCGTCGGCCGTCTTGCCGTCTTCCATACCGTCGATGGCGGCAAGGGCGGCAGCCACGTCCATGGGACGGTCAAGGCTGTAGATGAAGTTCTTGGCAGCCATTTCCGGAGTCATGGAGCCATCCTTTTCAATGTACTTCTGGAGCTTACCCTTGATCACAACCACGTCGCCAACGGCAATCTGGTCTTCGGCGGTGAATTTCTCGCCTTCCAGGTAGTAGCCGCGGAACACTTTGATGGTGTGCTCGGTGGAACCGTTGTCGGAGATGAGGTAAGTGGCGTTGCCATAGCTGCCGGTATCCACGCTTTCGATCTTTACAATCACACCCTTGGTGAACACATCGGCAGCGGTGGTCTTGCCGTCTTCCAGACCATTGATCACTTCCAGGGCTTCGGCCACGGTGTAAGGCTTGTCGGCGGTACCGTTCTCCTGGTATTCGGCCTGGATGAGGGTGAGCTTGATGTCTGCCGCACCGGCGGAAGAGACGGTGAATTCGGCGGTACGCTCGGCACCGGTGTTGGCGTCGAACTTCACCTCGATCTTGCCCTCGCCTTCACCGGACTTGGTGTAGTCCGTAATCCAGTCGGCCGTGGTGCTAACCTTCCAGCCCTCGGTGAGGTGCTTGCCGCTTACCTCGAAGGTGGCGGAAGTCTCGGCGGCGCCAACGGTGATGCTGGGCGTCTTGGTGGAAAGGACGGGATCCGTTCCGGCGGAGAGCTTGTACAGATAAGCGTTGTTCTGGGAGGTTTCCGCGGTGCCGTTGTAGTTCATCAGGATACCGTAGACAACCACCTTGTCGCCCACGCTGATGTTCTGGTCGGCGGTGTTGGAGTACTTCACATTGCCCAGGTACAGGCAGCGGTACACCTCGAAGGTCTTGTCGGAACCGTTGTCGGAGATCCAGAACGTGGCGTTGCCATACTGGGTGCCGAACTCTTCGACGATGTCGGAGATGATGCCCTGCACATAGTACTTCTTGCCGGTGGTTTCGCCGGAATTGAGCTTGCCGCAGAGGGCGGCGGCTTCGGCGCAGGTGAGCGGGTCGTTCTCCAGCTGACCGTGGATGTCGCCTTCCTGCATCACAGTGACGATCTTGGAATCCTTGCCGGCCTTGAGCACGACGGGAGCCTGACGCTCGTCGCCGTCATTGGCCAGGGCGGTAATGGTGATGGTGGAGGAGCCGGCGGAACCGGACGAAGGGGTGATGCTCACCCAGGTGGAGTCCGAGGAGACTTTCCAGTCGGCCTTGGCGGTAACCTGGACGGTCACGCTGCCGCCGTCCTTGCCCACACCCAGGATGGAGGGATTGGCGTTGACGGCCAGGTCGGGAGAAGCTACCGGGTTCTCTGCGGTGCAGGCGGCCAGGAGGGCGGCGCCCACAAAGAAGGAGAGAATATATCTGAGTTTCATAATGACGCTGTCTTATTAGTTGAACATATACTTGATACCCAACTGCAGATACCAGGTCTGGCCGATGGAGTGGGAGTGGTTCCAGGTCTTGGCACCCTCCTTGAGCGGAGTGGCGAAAACGGGACGGCCCTCGGCGTTGATGTGGTCGAAAGTGAGGATCTTACCCTCATTGGCGCTCTGGTCGAAGGTGTTCACGACACCCCAGCTGCTGTTAATGAGGTTACCCAGGTTCATGAGGTCGCAGCTGAGCTGCAGCGTCTGGGTGGTGTTGCCGATACGGATGCGGATGTCCTGGCTCAGCTTGAGGTCGATGTAGTGCACCATGGGAGCGTGCACGGAGTAGGCCTCGGCATACTGGCCCTTGTGGGAAGACAGGTACTTGTCCTGGTTCATGAAGGACCAGAAACGGGTGGCGTTGTCGTCGTCCACGAAGAGGATGTCGTTGCGGTCCTTCGGGATGTAGATGAGGTCCTGCATGATCTTGTCGCCGTTGGCGTCGTTGTCAAACAGGTAGCTGTATCCGGTGGGGACGTATCCGGTGTAGAACAGGGCTACGTTGGTGCCCCAGGGCATGCGGTAGGAAACGGAAGCCATCAGGCGGTGAGGGTTCACGTACTGGGAACTCTGGAGGGTGGCGAAGTCCGGACCGTCCACGGTGGGAAGACCGGTGAACACGGATTCGGCGTTGTTGCCGGGCATACCGGTAACTTCCTTCTGCTCGTTGTAGGTGTAGGAAGCGGTGATGCGGAGGCCGCTCACAGGCTGGGCGGTGAGGGAGACTACGCCGATGATACCGTAACCCTTGCGGGTGTTGGTGAGCACATAGGCCGGGGTGCCGCTGTAGTAGGCGTCGGCCGGATACATGTGACGGTTGTCGGAACCGGTCCACTGGGACCAGCTGGCGTTGCTCTTGGTGTTCCAGTTAACAACCTGCGTACCGTTGATGGTCTTGTTGAAGGTGCCTTCCAGGGTGAGGGTGAGCGGGAAGCCGACGGGGATCTGGTAGTCGATACCCAGGGATGTCTTCCAGATCTGCGGCATCTTGAAGTTGGGATCCACACCGTTCACGGTGCTCTGCAGGGCGCCCTTTTCCGGGGAAATGTCCTTGGGGTGTTTATTAGGATCGATGGAGTTGAGCTTATTGAGGATATCTTCCACCGTGGTGGGGAATTTGCCACCGTTGGCGCTTGCGGCGAACTGGTCCAGGCCGGCGTTGCGGGCCTTGATGGTGCCGTCGCTGTTATACTGGGTGGAAAGCACGGAGAGGTGCTGGAACATGGCGGCGTTGGAAGGCATGTTGGTCATGTATACCAGAGGCAGACGGCCGGCGAACAGGCCGGTACCGCCGCGCACCTTCAGGCTGCGGTCGCCGAACACATCCCAGGTGAAGCCCACGCGGGGGGATACCTGGATGTTGGTCTTGGGCCAGCGGCCGGTGTCAAGATGCTTGCCGCCGAAGTCCAGGGCCTTGATGGCGCTGTTGGTCATCAGGTCGTTGTTGTCGTACAGGATGGTGTCGAAGCGGACGCCGGCAGTGAGCTTGAAGCGCTCCGTGGCAGCCCACTCGTCCTGGAAGTACAGGCCGATCTGGTTGAACTGGATACGGGCCGAAGGGGTCTCGTTGCCGCCGTAACCATAGGTGAGGGCCACCGTTTCGGGGGCGGCGCCGTTGATGAAGTCGTCCACGCTGCGGAAGCGGTAGTAACCGGTACCTTCACGCATATAGGCGTTGTCGGCGAACTGATATTCGTAGCTGAGGCCGGCCATGAGCTTGTGGGCGCCCAGATAGGCGGTGATGTCGTCCTTGATATTGAGTACGCGGTTGTGGACACCGTTGTACCAGGTGAACAGCTCGTAACCTGCGGCCATGTAAGGCATCAGGGTCTGCTTGAGGTTACCGTCGGCCAGGGAGCCGGTGTAACCTTCCATGATGTCGATGAAGGGGAACTTCTCCGAATCCGAACCACGGACGTCCTCGATGTTGGACCAGGTGGCCAGGAACTGGTTGGACAGGTTGTCGCCGAAGCGGCTGTTGAGGTCTACGGAGATGGAGCTCACGTTGTTCTCCGTGGAGTACATGGAGTTCACGAAGGCCATGGAGTACTGGGACAGACGGTTCTGGCTCATACGGGTACCCTTCAGGGCTTCGTTGGTGCCGTCCATGGTGGAGTTGAAGTCACCGGAGGAACCGTTGGTGGGAGTCCACTTCTTGTTGGAAGTATAGTTGTAACGCACGGCCAGGTGGTGGTTCTGGGTGATGTTCCAGTCCACGCGGCCCAGGATCTTCATGTTGGAGACGTCGCGGGTGTAGTTCTCCCAGCCGCCGGTCTTGTAACCGTAGGTCTTCTCCAGGTGGTCCGACACGCGCTGCATGTCGTTCACGGTGGTGCGGGAGATGTAGTTGTCCTTATCGGCCACGCCGTCCTGGGAAGGATGCCAGTCGTTGATCACGGAAGGGTTGCCGGTGTATTCGAAGCTTCCGAAGAAGAACAGTTTGTTCTTGATGATGGGGAAGCCCACGGTGGCACCGTACACGGTCTCGTTGTCACGGGTGGTGGAAATCTGCTCACCGTCAATCTTGTGACCGCTGAGCTTGTCGTTCTGGTGATACACATAGGCGGTACCCTTCACGGTGTTGGTACCGGACTTGGTGATGGCGTTCACGCCGCCGCCGATGAAGTTGCTCTGACGCACGTCGAACGGGGAAACCACAATCTGCACTTCCTCGATGGCATCCATGGAAACGGGCATGCCGCCGCCGGGCAGGGTGGAGGTGAGGCCGAAGTTGTTGTTGAAGTTGGCACCGTCGATGGTGAAGTTGGCGCTGCGGCCGTCACCGCCGGCGATGTTCATGCCGTTACCGCCGTAAGGGGACAGCTTGACGATGTCCGTGATGGAACGGTTGGCGGTGGGCAGGGCCTGGATATCCGAGTTGGAGATATTCGTGGCGGCGCCGATGCGCTCCTGGCTGGCGAACTTGGAAGTGGGGGCGGCAATCACGATGGTGCCTTCCAGCATTTCCGAAGATTCGGCTATCTGGGCGTCCAGATTAAAGGTTTCTGCCAGCTGCAGGGTGACATCCGTGTAGGTGGCGTCCTGGTAACCCAGGCAGGTGAAGTCCACCTTGTAGGGACCGCCGGTACGCATACCCTGGATGGTATAGCGGCCGTCGGCATTGGTGACAGCGCCGTAAACGGTACCGGAAGGTTCGTGCTGCGCCAGGATGGCGGCGCCGATGACCGGTTCACCGTTCTGGTCCACCACGCGGCCGGAGAGGGCTGCGGTAGTGACCTGCGCATAGGCAACTACGCCCGCAAACAAACAGATGAATGCGAGCAAAAAGCTTTTAAAAGCGTTTCTCATACGGTTTGTAAAATAAATATTGATACTTACTACAATTTTGCTAACCAAAATCGACCCGCGAAGATACTACCTTTTTTTGATATAAGGAAATATAATCCTCCCTTTTTGCTCATTTTTACACCTTAAAAAATATGGAAAAAAAACCTTGAATACCCAAAAAGTTTTACTTATATTTGTAAATGTGAAGAAATAACACTAAATCAAACTGTATATGAAAATCAAATCATTCTTTTTGGCTTTCCTGGCGGGTGCCCTGGCGCTCGTTTCCTGCCAGCAGCAGGAAGAACTGGGACCTGCCAAGGTAACAGTTACGCCGGAGACATTGTCCTTCGGTATGGACGGCGGTTCCCAAACCGTCACTCTCACAGCCACCCGCGACTGGGTGATCACCACTCCGGAATGGATGGGGGTGGATATCGAGAGAGGCGAGGGCCACAGCAAGCCCCTCACCGTGGCTCTCACGGCCTCTTACAATCCCGGCAATGACCGTACCGGCAGCGTGGTGTTCTCCATCGGCCTTGCGAAGGCCATCGTTACGGTGAACCAGGCCGGTTCGCTGGGCCCGGTGGTATATGGAGACGGCTCCAAGGCCAATCCGTACACCGTGGAAGGCGTAATCCAGTACCTGGAAGAGCTGGGGGCCGATGTAACCAGCCCCAAGAAGGTGTACGTAATGGGTAAGGTTTCCGCCGTTACGGAGGAATTCACCACCCAGTACGGCAACGGTACCTTCAATATCTCGGACGACGGAGAGGCTTCCGGCGCCCAGTTCACCGCCTATCGCGTGAAGTACCTGGGCAACAAGAAGTTCGCCAGCGGAGACGTCCAGCCCAAGAAGGGAGACGAGGTTATTCTCTTCGGCAGCGTGGTCAATTACAAGGGCAATACCCCGGAAACCGCCCAGAACGATGCCTTCCTGTTCAGCCTCAACGGCGTGGATAAGGGCGGCGACGACGGCGGCAGCGGCGGCGGAGAAGGAGAGGCAAAGGGTTCCGGTACGCTGGAAGACCCGTACAATCCCGCCGGAGCGGCGGCCTATGCCGCTTCCCTGGGTGCCGATGTCCAGAGTGACAAGAGCATCTATATCAAGGGTAAGATCTCCAAGGTGGGCACTACCTTTGCCGATAGCGGCAACTACGGCAACGCCACCTTCAATATCGTAGACGTGGAGGACGGAACCGGAGACTTCTATGTATACCAGACCTATTATCTGGGCGGCAAGAAGTGGGTTGCAGGCAACAAGGATGTGGCGGAAGGGGATATCGTCATAGTCTACGGTCCTGTGGTAAACTACAAGGGCAATACCCCGGAGACCGTGGGCAAGGGTGCCAGCTATATATATTCGCATAACGGTGATACCGGCGGCGGAGACCAGCCGGGTGGCCAGGGCGCGGATCCTGCCGGCACAGGTACCTTGAATGATCCGTTCAACGTGGCCGCGGCTATCGCCAAGGCTGTGGAAACCGGAGAAACAGCCACCGAACAGTCCTACTACATCAAGGGCACCGTAACCGGAACTGCGGATGTGAGCGCCCAATACAAGAACGCTACCTTCGACATCAAGGATCCGGAAGGCGGAGACAGCTTCAAGGTATACCGCATCAAGTCCTTCGACGGCGCCGACTTCACGGGTGACGAGCCCATCAAAGCCGGAGATGTGGTGGTGGTCTATGGCCAGATCGTCAATTACAAGGGCAACACCCCGGAAACCGCACAGGGCGGCCGTCTGATAAGCATTAACGGCAAGACGGAATTCGATCCCAACGGCGGCGGCGGTGGCGGCGGTGAAGGCGGAGACTATTCCAGTACCGTCACTTACACTCCCGGTGAAAGCGCTTATGCGGAAACCGCCACCGTGAACGGCCAGGGCGGCGTTCCCGTGCTCAAGCTGGGAACCGGTTCCAAGACCGGTTCGGCCACCATCACGGTCCCGGCGGGCGCCACCAAGCTCACTTTCTACGCCCTGTCCTGGAAGGGCAAGCCTTCCAAGCTGGTGTTCAAGATGGGCGGTACCACCATCGGCACCGTGGAACCGGCCGCCAACGACGGCCTTTCCAACAAGGAACCTTACACCCTCACCGTAACGGATGCCGACAAATATTCCATCGACATCCCGGCGGCTGCCGGCGCACCGCGGTACTCCACCGCTTTCGCCGGCGCCTACTTCCGCCGCAGCGCCGAGGGAGACCGTGAGATAGAGGTTTCGACGGAGGGCGACAACACCCGTGCGGCCATCTTCGGCATCCGTACGGACAAGGATCCCGGGCAGGGTGGCGGTGGCCCGGAAACCCCGGACTATAATAACGCTCCTGCCAAGACCGTGGCGGAATTCATCGCCGCAGCCGATGAGAATACGTATTACAAGCTCACCGGAAAGGTGTCCAAGTTCAACGCCAACTACTGCAGCATGGACCTGACGGATGATTCCGGCACCATCTACGTGTACAGCGTGGACAACAAGGCCGACTGGAGCAGCAAGATCAAGGACGGCGGCACCGTAACCCTGGCCGGCAAGTACAAGAACTACAACGGCAAGGACGAGGTGGTGAACGCCCAGATCCTGGACTTCAAGGATGGCGACACCCCGGACAATCCTCCTTCCGGAGAGGCCAAGGCGGTTACCGTCAAGGAATTCCTGGAGGCTGCGGAATCAGACTCCCAGAAGTACCAGCTCACCGGTACCATCTCCAATCTCGCCAGTGCCACGTACGGCAACTTCGACTTGGTGGACGACTCCGGTTCGGTCTATGTCTATGGCCTCACCGCAACGGAACTGGGCTATGGCGCCAAGAACGACAAGAGCTTCGAATCCCTGGGCCTGGCCGAGGGCGACAACATCACCCTCATCGGCTACCGCGGTTCCTACAACGGCAAGGATGAGGTAATGTATGCCTACTTCGTTAAGAAGAATGCCGGCGGCGACACCCCGGACAATCCTCCGGCAGGGGACAATGGAGCAGGAACGCTGGAGAGCCCCTTCAACATTGCCGGCGCCGTGGACTATATCAATAACGGCGGTACGGACAATGTGTACGTGAAGGGTAAGATTTCGGCAATCCTGTATGCTTTCGATGCCACGCACGAGACTGCTTCATTCTGGATTTCCGATGACGGTAAAGCCAACGGCATTTCCGAAGACAAGAAGACTACCACCCAGCCCACCAAGGACTTCGAAGCCTATGGCGTAAAGTGGCTGGGCAACAAGCAGTGGGCTGAGGGTAATTCCCAGCCGGCCGTGGGTGATGACGTGGTCATTTACGGCAAGCTCACCAAATACAAGGATACCTATGAGACTTCCAACAAGAATGCCTATGTGTATTCCTGGAAGGGTAATACCACGGATCCCAACGGCGGCAACGGCGGTGACAATCCTGGTGGCGACAATCCTGGCGGTGACAACCCTGGCGGAAATGAGGGCGGATTGTTTGCCAGCAATGTGGAATGGACTGTAGATAACAGCACCTCGTATTCTGAGAAGGCTACGGTGAATGGTACTGCTGATGTGTCCGTTCTTAAGCTGGGAACTAGCTCCAAATATGGTACGGCTACGCTCACCCTCCCCGAGGGCACCACTTCACTCACTTTCTATGCCTTATCTTGGAAGGGACAGCCCACCGCTGTACTGTTCAAGCTGGACGGTGACGATGTGGCTTATGTAGAGCCCGCCGCCAACGATGGCCTCTCAAATAAGTCTCCATACACGCTTACCGTGACAGATAATGACAAATACACGGTCACTTTCCCGGCAACTAACACCATTGACGTAGTTACAAGTGGCTCCAACAAGCGCGCAGGCTTGTTTGCCATCCAGGCAGGCAATGAAAGCGGTAACGGCGGAGGCAACGGCGGTGGTGGCGGAAGCGGAACTGTAAGCCCCAAGAAGGTAACCGTCGCCCAGTTCCTGGCTGCGGAGGTATCCTCCACCCAGCCGTATCAGATCAAGGGCGTCATCTCCAATATCACCAACCCCAATTCCGGTGTCTTTGACATTACGGACGAAACCGGCACCGTTCACGTGAACGGCCTCACGGACTCCAACCTGGGCTATGGCGCCCGGAACGACAACAGCTTCGCTTCCCTGGGCCTCAAGGCAACGGACACCATTACCATTGTCGGCTATCGCAGCAGTTTCAACTTCCAGCCGCAAATGGACTATGGTTACTTTGTGGCCATCAATGCTTCCGGTACCGGCGGCGGCAGCGGCAGTGGCAGTGGCAGTGGCGGCGGAACCGAGACGGTGCCCGGCGCAACCGGAGACGGCACTTCCGCAGCCACGGCATTCAATGTGGCCGGAGCCATCAACTATATCAATGGCGGCGGTACGGACAACGTGTACGTGAAGGGTAAGATTTCCGCTATCCTCTACGCTTTTGACACTGCACACGAAACCGGCACATTCTGGATTTCCGACGACGGTACCGCCTACGGCGTTTCCGATGACAAGAAGAAGACCACCGAGCCCACCAAGGACTTTGAGGCCTATGGCGTAAAGTGGCTGGGCAACGCCCAGTGGGCTGAGGGTAATTCCCAGCCTGCCGTCGGTGACGAAGTCATCCTCTACGGTAAGCTCACCAAGTATAACACCACCTACGAAACCTCCAACAAGAATGCCTACGTGTATTCCTGGAAGGGCAACACCACGGATCCCAACGCCGGCACCGGCGGTGACCAGGGTGGCGGCGGAGATGTCGTAAGTACAGTTTTGAACAGTAGTCTCACTTGGACCGAGACTACGGATGCCACCTATGGCGCGGGTTATGTCACTACTGTTAGTAGCACGTCATTCGGTTATTACAAATATAACAGCACCAATGCAACACGTGCTGCAGATTCCGATCATATCCGCGTGTACAAGAATGCTGCCTTTGATGTGACGGCACCTAGTGGAAAGACTATTAAGAAGATTGTGCTTAATTGCAAATCCGGTTATGCGCCGACAGCAATTACATATGAAACAGGTGGCGGTTCAGCCAGCACATCGGATCTCACTATCACCTGGACAGGCTCTGCCTCCAGAGTGGTTTTGAGTTTTGGTGCCCAAGCCCGCTTTACTCAAGTCGAGGTTACTTTTGAATAGAATCCATGACTGCTAAGACACTTCTCCGTTACGCCTTAGCCCTGGCTGTTCTTGCAGCCGGGGCAATGGCGTGCGAGAAGCCGGAGCCGTTCGATGCTTTGACGGGCGTGGTCCTGCGTCAGGCCGATCTGGACCAGACGGGCGGCAGCACTTTTGTGTCCGTCACCTGCAAGGGAGACTGGAATCTGGTGGTGGAGTGCTCCGACGGAGGCTCCTGGGCCACCGTTTCCCCTACTTCCGGCAGCGGTAACAAAGGCGACGTACTGCTCAGCTACAAGGCCAACGAAGGGACGGATTCCCGTTCGGTTACCGTTGTCTTGAAGCCCTCCAACGGGGCGGAAGCCCGCGTGACGGCATACCAGGCCGGGGAGGAACCGGACGAAGTGTATGGCTACGACGTGGCCCCCATGACCTGGCTGGAACTCCCTGCTACGGTGGCCAAGGATGGCCGTGAGTTGCTGGTACGCGACATGAAAGGCGGCAAATACATAAGCGAAAGGCGTAGCGGAACCCGCAACTGGAGCTGCTATTGGGACTATGCGGAGCATCTGTCCCTGTGGGTGGCCTATCCGCTTAACAACAGCCTTATCGGCAACGGAAACCGCACCAACGCCTGGGGCCTGGATCCGCTCCTTCCCGCAGAGCTGCAACCCAACCTGGTAAACGGCTCCTACGGCGGCGGCTGGACCCGCGGGCACCAGATTCCGTCGGCCGACAGGCTTACTTACGCAGCCAACGTCTCCACCTTTGTGCCCACCAACATGACGCCGCAGGACTACGACTTCAACGGCGAAATCTGGGCCTCCCTGGAAGGCAAGGTGCGCGGCTATGCCAAGACGGCCGATACCCTGTATGTGGTAACAGGCTGCCTCTTTGACCAGTCCGTCCGCACCTCCGGCGTCTCTTCCGGCTTTGCCGTGAAGATTCCCACGCACTATTTCAAGGCCCTCCTGTACAGGGGGCAGTCTACGTATGCAACCCAGGGCTACATGGCCGCCGGCTTCCTGCTGCCCCACAGCAGCGATATCCGGAAAGACAATTGCCTGAACTACATTTGCACCATAGACCAGCTGGAGAAAGATACGGGAATAGATTTCTTCCCGGCCCTGGAACAGGCGGTGGGTAAGGAAACCGCGGCCAAGATAGAGGCGGAAGCGCCCTCCAAATGGTGGTTTTAACCGATAATTAATAGAAACTGCAATATGAAAAGACCTTTTTATCTCTTGATGGCCCTGGCGCTGGTGGTTGCCGGCTGCGGCACCTCTTCCAAGGTGGCCGGCACGGGAAACTATACCAAGAGTCACGTAATTGGGTTCTATAACCTGGAGAACCTCTTTGATACGTATCATGACGAGGGCAAGAACGACTACGAGTATCTGCCCGACGGCGCCAACCAGTGGACCGAAGCCAAATACGTCAAGAAGCAGGAGAATATGGCCCGCGTAATCGCGGAAATGAAGGCCGATAACGGCGTCTGGCACACGGTGCTGGGTGTCTCCGAAATCGAGAACCGCCACGTGCTGGAAGACCTGGTGGCCCAGCCTTCCATTGCCGAGGCCAATTACCAGATTGTCCATTATGACGGCCCGGACAGCCGTGGCGTGGACGTGGCCCTGCTTTATCGGCCGGACCAGTTCAAGGTGATTACCAGCGAGAGCATTCCGTTCAACTTCGCTCCTTCCAGCATAGACTTCAGCGCCTGGACGCAGGAGGAGATGGACGCCTTCCGCACCCGTGACATCCTCATGGTCCGCGGCACCCTGGACGGCGAGATGTTCGCCTTCTTCGTGTGCCACCTTCCCTCCCGCGTGGGCGGCAAGGGTGCCGACCTCCGTCCCCGCGGCGCGGAAATCGCCTACAAGCGGGCCGCGGAGCTCATGAAGGAATTCCCGGGCATCAAGATCGTGGTGATGGGAGATATGAACGACAATCCTTCCGACATCAGCATGACGGACTTCATGCACGGCAAGGAAACCATCGAAGAACTGGGTGACGCAGACTTCTTCTCCCCCTTCCTGAGCATGCTCAAGGCGGGTTACAGCTCCCTCTATTATCAGGGCGCCGGCAATATCTACGACATTATCCTGGTGAACAAGGCCCTGGCCGATGCGGCTCCCGGAACCTTCCAGATCCAGCCCATTGTAAATGGCAAGTTCTATGGCCGTGTGTTCAACAAGCCCTTCATGACCAACCAGAGCGGCCAGTACAAGGGCACCCCGTTCCGCACCTTCTCCAACGGTGCGTTCGTGGGCGGCTATTCGGACCACTATCCCACCTACATCGTCATAAAGAAGTAAAAACCAACCCATATGACTAAAAGACTAATCTTGGCATTTGCCGCCCTTCTTGGCTCCGTGGCGCTGTTTGCACAGTCGCCCACCGGAGGCGTGAAGGGTACGGTTATCGACCGAAACGGCCGATTGCCGGTGGAAAAGGCCCGTCTGGTCCTCATGCAGGGCGCTGCAGAGATTGCCGAAGCCTCATCGGCCCAGGACGGCACTTTCCAGATTGACGGCCTGGCCGACGGCATGTACACCCTGGTGATCACGGCGCCCGACTTCCTGGAAACCCAGGTGCAGGTAACCGTGAACGACGGTTATGTGAAGAACATGTTCAACCTCTCGCTCTCCGCCGTGCAGCAGATTACGGAGATGGATGATGACGCCTATGCAGCCTTCGACATGGATGACAGCGGTTACAACGACAACCCCACCATCCTGTTCGGCAGCAATGACGTGTTCAACAACATCGCCGGTTACAACTTCAGCGCCGTGCGTTTCAACGCCCGCGGTTACGACTCGGAGACGCAGGACGTGTATCTGGCCGGCGTAAAGATGAACGACGCCATCACCGGTTATTCCCCGTTCTCCCTGTGGAGCGGCCTCAACGAGGCCATGCGTTCCAAGGAGACGGTGAACGGAACGGAGATTTCGGACTACGGCTTTGGCGGATACAACGGCCTCACCAACATCTTCGGCACGGCGTCGGAGGTGCGTAAGGGCCTCCGGGGCAGCATCCTCACCAACAGCACCCTTTACCGCCTGCGCCTCATGGCCTCCTATGCCACCGGCGTCATGGACAACGGCTGGGCCTTCGCCACCAACGTGAGCGCCCGTCTGGGCGGCAACGACTGGATTGACGGTGTGTACTACCGCTCCTTCGCCTATTACCTGGCGGCCGACAAGGTCCTGAACAGCGCCAACAAGCTCAGTTTCGTGTTTTTCGCGACACCCGGTCAGCGCGGTGCCCAGAATGCCTCCACCCAGGAAGTGTACGACCTGATGAAGGACAACATGTACAACTCCAACTGGGGCTATTTCGACGGCAAGGTGCGCAATGCCCGTGTGCGTAAGACCAATGAGCCCATCGCCATCTTCAAGTACACCTTCACCCCCTCGGACAAGTTCGAAGGCAGTTTCACCGCCCTGTACCGTTTCGGTACCAACGGTTACACCGCCCTGGACTGGTACGATGCCCAGGACCCGCGCCCGGACTATTACCGCAACCTCCCCAGCTACTTCATGGACACCAATCCGGACATGAACCGGCACAATGACCTCAAGTGGGGATGGACGCGTGAGGTGTGGACCCATTCCAAGGACTTCCCCCATCTCACCCATGTAGACTGGGACCGCCTGTACAACGTGAACCGGCAGCAGGAGAACCTGCGCTCCAAATACGTGCAGGAAGAGCGTCACACGGACCAGCGGGACTTGAACCTGGCCCTTAACTTCAAGGCGCGTCTCAACAGCGCCATCACCCTCACCGGCGGTGCCAGCGCCCGTATCAATCGTACGGAGTACTTCAAGACCATTGCAGACCTGCTGGGCGGTACCTATTTCCTGAATATCGACAACTTTGCCGAAAGGGATTTCGCCGCCACGCCGTACAAGCTCCAGAACGACTTGGACTACTACATGAAGAACGGCAAGGCCGAGGTAGTTACCAAGGGCGGCAAGTACGGATATGACTATTATGCACAGGTACGTAACTTCGGCGGCTGGTTAAGCGGCTCGTTCTCTCTGGGTAACCTGGGTATCGTCCTGGGCGGTCGTATTAACTACGAAAGCTTCTGGAGAGAGGGCCTGGTCCGCAAGGGCCTGTTCCCGGGTCTGGACGAGAAAGGAAACAAGCTGGTGGTAGACGGTGTCACCATCGAGCCCACCTACGACCCTGACGGTTCCGTAACCACCTCCTACGGCAAGTCCAAGACCGCCAAGTTCCTCACCTATGCCGGCAAGCTGGGTATCAACTACGTTATCGGCGGTGCCATGCGTGTGTACGCCAACGTGGGTTATTTCACGGAAGCCCCCAAGTTCAACCAGGCCTTCCTGAGTCCCCGTACCCGCAACACCATGATGCAGAACCTGAAGCCGGAGCAGATTTTCTCGGCCGACCTCAACTGGCAGTACAGCGGCAACGGCATTAACATCCGTGCCACGGGTTACTACACTACCATCAACGACCAGAGCAAGGTGATGAGCGCCTACGACGACCTTCAGAACGCTTTCTCCAACTTTGCCATTACGGGTATCAACGAGCGGCACATGGGTGTGGAACTGGGCTTCAAGATCCCCACCTACCTGGTGCCCAACCTCAGCTTCCAGGGTGTCCTGGCACTGGGCGAGTATGTGTATACCTCCAACCCCCGGATGACCCAGACCGTGGACAACAGCGCAGAAGTGGTGATGTCCAATACCTATGTGGCCTACTGGAAGAACACCCAGCTCATGGACGGCACCGTAGTCCAGAAACACTATGTGCCTTCCACCCCGCAGACGGCTGTGAGCCTGGGCCTGGCCTACAACTACAACTACTGGTTCATCGACGGGGACGTGGAATACTTCGACCGTTCGTACCTGGACATGAGCCCGCTGTACCGCACGGACTATGCGGTGGCCGGCCTGGACAACAACATCACGGATGCGGAGATCGAGTACATGACCACCCAGGAGAAGTTCGCTCCCGCCTGGCTGGTGAACATTTCCATCGGCAAGTCCTGGTACATAGACCGCAAGTACCAGCTTGGTTTCTCCCTCAATGTGAAGAACATCCTCAACAACCGGAACGTGAAGACCGGCGGTTACGAGCAAACCCGCATGGTGGACAACACCGTGTCCAAGGAGCGCTACTACCGCTTCGATTCCAAGTATTTCTACATGGCCGGTACCAACTATATGCTTAACCTCTATTTCAGATTCTAAAGCCATGAAAAAGACCATTATCGCTATTTTCGCGCTTGCGGCGCTCGCCAGTTGCCAGAGTCTGATAGAGGAATGGCAGCCGGTGTTCTCCATCGACCCGGACGAGCCCGCCTGGTTCGTCCCCTACACGGAGGAGACCCTTCCGGACTTCAACGGCACCTTCACCACCATCAAGGACCTGAAGGCCATGTACAAGAACGGTAAGCCCATGGAGATTACCGGGAATGTATGGATCAAGGGTCAGGTCACTTCCAGCGACAAGACCGGCAACATCTACCGGGAACTGTATATCCAGGACAAGACCGGCGGCATAGACCTCAAGCTGGGCAAATCCTCCCTCTACAGCGAGTATTCGCTGGGCCAGTGGGTCTATGTGCATTGCGACGGCCTCACCCTAGGCGCCTACAACGGCATGCCGCAGCTGGGCCTGGAGGCCGACCAGACTACTACCAACGACTATGAGACGTCCTACATAGACGTGCAGGTGATCATCGACCAGCATGTGTTCCGGGGCGCCTTTGACAAGCCTGTGAAACCCGCCGTGGTAACGGAGGCCGACGTAAAGGCTTCCCTCAGCGCCGGCTTCAAGGGAGACCTCTGGGGCAAGCTGGTTACCATCAAGGGCCTCACGTACGGCAACGAAATCTTCGCCCTCTTCTATCCCAACTCCAACCTGCCGCACACCAGCGCCAATCCGGAGAACCGCGTGTTCCTCTCCGACAAGGGCACCTGGGGCATCAATACCTGGGCCTGTTCCAAGGCCAAGTACATCGAGTACCTGCAGAAAGGTGCCTGGGATGCAGCGGAGGTGGGCTCCGGCGCCACCCGCTATGGCTCCATCAAGGGCAAGCCCAGCGAGTACCTGAAGCCCGGCAAGACGCTGGACAGCTTCGGGGCCGATGCCGACCTCACCTACAAGGAGATCATGATCAAGTACGCCAACGGCAACTACGTGTCGCATTACTTCAAGCTGGGGTCCACGGACATCCAGGTGCGCACCAGCGGCTTTGCCCGCTTTGCCGATATCCAGCTTGACCCGGCCATCCTGAACGGAGCTACGGTGGACATTACCGGCATCCTCACCATCTACAGCGGATCGGCCCAGTTCTCCCTGATAGACGATCCTTCAGTTTCAGTTGTGGTTCATTAAAAGAATGGCCGGCAACCCCGGCCATTTTTAATATCAAATAAAAATGAAAAAGCTATCAATCCTTTTTGCGGCAACCCTTATGCTGGCAGCTTGTAACAACCAACCCAAGAACATTTTCCTTCAGGAGTGGGACACTCCGTACGGAACGGCACCCTTCTCCAAGATAGCCGTCACAGATTATATGCCCGCCTTCAAGGCCGGCCTGGAGGAACAGAAAGCCAATGTACAGAAGATCATTGACAACACTGCGGCACCCACTTTCGATAACACCATCCTGGCCCTGGAGAAGGCTTCTCCCATCCTGGACCGCGTGCAGGGCGTCTTCTTCAACCTCACCGAAAGCGAATCCACGCCCGAGATGCAGGCCATCGAGGAAGAAGTGACCCCGATGCTCACCGAGGCGGAGAACGAGATTTATATGAACGACAAGCTCTTCGCCCGGGTGAAGGCCGTGTACGACCAGTCGGCCTCCCTTACCCGCGAGCAGCAGATGGCGGTGAAGAAAATCTACCAGAGCTTCGAGCGCAACGGCGTGGCCCTGGATGAGGCTGGAAAGAAACGTTTTGCCGAAATCTCCACCCGCCTGGCCACCCTTTCCCAGAAGTTCGGGCAGAACCTCCTGGCCGAGAACAATGCCTTCAAGGAGGCTACCGGCCTCACCGTGAGCGAATATTACGACTTCATGAGCTCCTGTGAAGACCGCGCCAAGCGCGAACAGGTGTTCAAGGCGTATTCCAACCGCGGCAACAACGGCAATGCCAACGACAACAACGCCATCGTCCTGGAAATCCTGAAACTCCGGGCCGAACAGGCCGAACTGCTGGGCTATCCCAACTTCGCCGCCTTCCAGCTGTCCAACAAGATGGCCGGCAACCCCGCTACTGTGGACAACTTCCTGCAGCCCATCATGGACGCTTCCATGAAGAAGGCCAAGGAGGAAATGGCCGATATGAAGAAGCTGGCAGGCCACAAGATCGAGGCTTGGGACTACAGCTATTATGCCGAGAAGGTCCGGGCACAGAAATACGCCCTGGACGAGAGCCAGACCAAGCCTTACTTCCAGGCCGACAGCGTGCTCAAGGGTGTTTTCACCGCTGCGGAAAAGATTTATGGCATTAAGATAGAAGAAGTTCCGGAGGTAGAGGTTTACAATCCGGTGGTAAAGGCCTATAAACTCACCGATACGGACGGCTCATTAATCGGCATCTTCTACCGGGATTACTATTCCCGTGAGACCAAGCGCGGCGGCGCCTGGATGAACAACTTCCGGGAGCAGGAGACAGGCGTCCGTCCCATCATCGTGAACGTGTGCAACTTCCCGGCTCCCACGCCGGAGGTTCCTTCGCAGCTCACCATCGACAATGTGCAGACCGCCTTCCACGAATTCGGCCACGCCCTGCATGGCTTCCTTAGCCAGTGCAATTACAAGACGGTGAGCGGCACCAATGTGGCCCGCGACTTCGTGGAGATGTTCTCCCAGTTCAACGAGAACTTCGCCTTCGTGCCGGAGATCCTGGCCGTCTATGCCAAGGACTACCGCAACGGCAATCCCATCCCGGCAGAGCTGGTGGAGAAGATCCAGAAGTCCCTCAAGTTCAACCAGGGCTTCACCACCGGTGAACTCTGCGCCGCCTCCATCCTGGATATGAAGTGGCACGAACTGTCATCGGCCCAGCTGGCCGCCTTCAACGGTCCGGAAGACATCCGCGCCTTCGAGGCCAAGGTGTGCAAGGAAATGGGTCTGGTGGACGAGATTATCCCGCGTTACCGCACCACGTACTTCAACCACATCTTCAACAGCGGCTACAGCGCCGGCTATTACAGCTACCTCTGGAGCGAAGTGCTGGCCGTAGATGCCTGGGAGAAGTTCAAGGAAGACGGCGTGTTCAACAAGGCCACGGCCAATAGCTTCCGCAAGACCTTCCTGGAGAAGGGCGGCAGCGAAGAGCCCATGGTGCTGTACAAGCAGTTCCGCGGTGCCGAACCCGACCCTGCAGCCCTTATGCGCGCTCGCGGTCTGGAATAGTCAATTGTGCGCCAGCAGCACTTTCATGCAAGCGTCGGGGACCAGACACAGGTCGTCGGCGCTTGCCGGTATTAAGACGGTTTCGCCCTGGCCGATGGACACTTCCTCGCCGTCCACCTCTAGGGTGCCGCTGCCGGAAAGGCACATAAGCACCACGAAGGAATCCAGCTCTGAGAGGTCCTTGGCGTAGGGGAGGGTAAGGTCCAGCAGGCTGGTGGTGAAATAGGGGCATTCGGCCAGGACCGCTTCTTCGTTCTGCAGGGGCGTGTAATCGGTCTTGTAAGTGGGGTAAACCTTATAGTCGATGGCGTCTTTGGCCAGCTCCGTGTGCAGTTCCCGGGGTTTGCCGTCCAGGCCGGGCCGGTTGTAGTCGAAGATGCGGTAGGTAATGTCCGAGGTCTGCTGGATTTCAGCGATGAAGCAGCCGCTGCAGATGGCGTGGATGCGGCCGGCCGGCAGGAAGAAGACATCACCGGGTTCCACATCGTAGCGGGCCAGCACGTCCGTGATGCTGCCGTCTGCCACGCGCTTCTCATATTCCTCCGGGCTGATGGCCTCTTTTAGGCCGACGTAAAGGTGGGCGCCGGGTTCTGCGTCTATCACGTACCACATCTCAGTCTTCCCGTTGGTGCCGTGGCGCTTTACGGCCAGCGCATCATCCGGATGCACCTGGATGGAGAGGTCCTTGTGGGCATCTATGAACTTGATGAGCAGGGGAAACTGGTCTCCGGTGCGTCCGTAAACGTGCTTGCCCACCAGCTCGCCTTTGTACTCCTTCACCAGCGAAGCTATGCTGCGGCCCGCCAACGGCCCTTCGGCCACGATGCTCTCGTTCCCAGGCACGCCGGACAGCTCCCAGCTCTCGCCAATGTGCTTCTGCTCCGTTTCAATGCCCTTATACGGCGCAATCTTCTCTCCGCCCCAGACGACGGTCTTAAGGATAGGTTTGAACTTAAGTGTTTCCATAATTGTATTCTATGGCAGATATATCCCTTCAGACCCTACGTTCGCTTCGCTCACTTCGTCCCTCCCACTGCTTTTTGAACATTTTGCCGATGCAAAATATCCAAAAATCAGCGGGCCCCTCCCTCTTATGTGCCGAGGGCGGCGACAGGTCTGAAGGGATATATCTGCCATTAATTATTCATAGTAAACTCCAGGGTTCCGCCGGACACTATGTCTTTGTATTCAATATACGGCTTGTCATACGGCTGGTCGTTCAGCTTGACGCTCTGGATGTAAGGGCCTGAACCTTTGGTTGTTATGGTGAAAGTGCCGCCGGCCACTTTCACTTCGGCCCTGTCCCACAGCGGAGCGCCGAACCAGAAGCGGGTGCCGGCCGGTTCCACCTGATAGAAGCCCAGCGTGGAGAGCACGTACCAGGCGCTCATCTGGCCCACGTCCTCGTTGCCGGGAAGGCCTTCCAGACCGTTGGGATACATGGTCTCGTACACCTGCCTCAGGCGGTCGGCCGCCTTGCGGGGCTCTCCCAGCATACTGTACAGGTAGATAGTGTGGTGCCCCGGTTCGTTGCCGTGGGCGTACTGGCCAATGAGGCCGGAGATATCGGCCGAAGCGCTCTCTCCCTCAATGTGTTCCGGTGCCGTAAACAGGCCGTCCAGCTTGGCCAGCATCGCTTCCCGGGAGCCGAAC
>JAEEQF010000027.1 GCA_016285175.1 Bacteroidales bacterium | reverse complement strand
GGGGAATACGCCCTGGCGGCGGGGGTCTCTTTTGCTACGGACAAACGGGTAACGCTTTCCGGAAAAACGGGCTTTGGAAGCAGCGTGCAGGCGTTTTCCGCCTCTCTTACGGCCGATGCCGCCCTTCTCCCCAAGCCCTCCGACGCGGAGCCCGGACGATTCCAGCTGCGCTCATACCTCCAGGCCCGTTGGCAGATGGGTCCCCGATGGGCTTTGGCCTTCCGTTTTACGGAGCGCTACCGGAATTACGAACCGGCCCGTTCGGACGTCCGGCTGGACCTTCTCTTCGGCCACGGCCCCTGGTCGGCGACAGCCCGTACGGAGTTTGTCCATTGCAGGCAGCCCGGCTTCCTGGCCTATCTGGAAGGCGGGTACAAAGGGGATAGCCTGTACGGCTATTTCCGGCTTACCGGTTTTGCAATAAGTCATTGGGATGCCCGTATTTACTGCTATGAGCGGGATGCCCCGGGCTCCTTCTCCGTCCCGGCCTACAACGGCCAGGGCCTTGCCGCCTCGGCGGTGGGCAGCTGGAAACACCGTTTCCCCCGCTGGTTCACCCTCAAGCTGTACCTCCGCGCCGCCTGCACCTTCCGCATCGGCCAGTCCGCCGCCCCGGCGCTGCACCTTCAGCTCCAAGTGGAAAGATGAGAGTGTATCTAAGCAAGCCATACCTTTTTTTTCTGCACAAATATTCTTATATTTGTGGGATTAAAACGAGGTACTAAAAGACTAATGCACAGAATATTCCTCCCTATCTACCATTTCTTCAAGGACCGGAAGGCGTTAATGTACATCCTGATGATTGCCAGTGCGCTGGTCTTCGTCTGGTTTGCGCTGCATATCCACCTGGAAGAGGACATCATTAAGCTACTCCCCCGCTCCTCTATAGATAACGAGCTGGCTTTCAGTGAAATAGAGCTCAAGGACAAGGTTTTCATCCAAGTTACGTCCCGGGATCCGGAGCATCCGGTACCCGCCGGCCAGCTGGGCGCGGCCGTGGAAGAATTCTGTGATATCCTTCAGCAGAAGGACTCCACGGGCAAGTACATTGCCAGCATGCTGTCTTCCCTGGATACGGACCTGGCCTTCTCGGCCATGGACTTCGGGCTAAGCCATCTCCCCTCCTTCGTGGACACCTCCTGGTACCGGGATATCGAGAAACTGCTGGAGAAAGAGTCCATAGACAGGGTGATGGCGGAGAATTACAACATCGTAATGAACGACGAAACCGGGCTGGAATCCCAGCTGGTTGCCATGGATCCCATCGGCCTCAGGAATATCGTAACCGGCAGGTTCATGGGTGAGGGAGGCTCTGTAGGCGGCTTTTCCATGGAGGACGGACACCTCTTCTGCCCGGACAAGACCGTAGCCCTGGCGTTCCTCTCCCCCAGTTTCGACCCTATGGATACCGGCCTGGCCGGACGGATGGTCCGGATGATAGACCAGGCCAAAAAGGATTATGAGGAGGCCCATCCCAACATCCGCGTCCTTATCCACGGCAATCCGCAGGGCAGCGCCTCCAATTCCAACACCATCAAGAAAGACGTAGTGTGGACCGTGGGGCTGTCCCTGCTGCTGATCATGGTCATCATCCTTCTCAGCTTCCACAGTTTCACCTTTGTATGGCAGCAGGTAATGCCCATTGCATACGGCACGGCGTTTTCCCTGGCCTGCATGTACTGGATCAAGGGATATATGTCCCTGATGGCCCTGGGCCTGGGCGCAATAGTCCTTGGCGTAGCCATCAGCTACTGCCTGCACGTGCTCATCCACTACTACTACGTGGGAGATGTGGAAGAAATGCTACGGGACGAATCCACGCCCGTTTTCCTGGGCTGCGTCACCACCGTGGGCGCCTTCATGGGTCTGCTGTTCACGGAGAGCGACCTCCTCAGGGACTTCGGCCTCTTTGCCACTTTCGCCCTCATCGGCAATACCTTCTTCGCCCTGGTGTTCCTGCCGCATTTCCTGGATCCTTCCCAGATCAAATTCAAACGGAAGCACGGTTTCCCGCTGGTGGAGCGCATCAACAGCCTGCCCTGGGACCGCAAGCCCTGGTTCGTAGTCTCTTTGCTGGTCCTCATTATAATCGGCATCATCTTCAGCCCCCGGGTCAAGTTCGACAACGATCTCCGCAACCTGGATTACGACAATCCGGAACTGGTGGAGAGCATGGACCTGTACAGTGAAAAGAATACGGACGGCTATGAGCATTTCTACTTCGCCGCCTGGTCGGAGGACAATCTGGACGAAGCCCTGGAATATAACGACGGCCTGTACCGTTCCCTGGAAGAATTAAAGGGAACCGGCCTTGTAAAGGGTTACAATCCCGTTTCCTTCCTGCTTTTCCGTTCCCAGGCCAGCCAGCAGGAACGCATCCAGGCCTGGAAAGACTTCTGGACTCCGGATAAGGTTGCCTCCCTCAAAACCCTGGTGAACCGTTCGGCCATGCAGCACGACTTGCTTCCCTACATGTTCGAACCTTTCTTCAACCTGCTTACGGCGGAATATGAACCCGGCGACCTGTATGCTTCCGGCATCGTTCCCCCGGGACTCATGTCCAACTATATCGAGCATCAGGAGAGCGGCCGCTACATGGTCTTTACAGACGTATCGTACGAAAAGGCAGAGCAGAACGAGGCGCTGGCGGCCATCACCTCCATAGACCACGTAATCATGCTGGATCCCTTCTACTATTGCCGGGACATGGTGGAAATCGTCCACGAGGACTTCTCCACCACCCTGTGGATTTCCAGCCTGTTTGTGCTCATCGTGCTGCTCATTTCCTTCCGGAACTTCTGGATCGCCCTGCTGGCCTTCCTCCCCATGTTCATCAGCTGGTACGTGATGCAGGGCTATATGGCCATCTTCAACCTGGAATTCAACCTCATCAACGTGGTTATCTCCACGTTCATTTACGGTATCGGCGTGGACTACAGCATCTTTGTGATGGAAGGCTTGCTGCGGGAAGCGCGGGAAGGGGAAGACCGTACGTTAAAATACCACAAGGTGGCCATTTTCTTCTCGGCCCTTGTGCTGGCCATCGTTACCGTCTCCCTCATCTTCGCCACGCACCCGTCCATCCATTCCATCGGCCTCATTACGCTCATCGGCATGGCGTCCACCATCCTCATAACTTACTCCCTGCAGCCCTACGTATTCCGGCGGCTGTGCAAACTGCCGTATTTCAGACGCAGCTTCAGAATTAAAGACTAGAGCATGAACCTTACGGCCGACCTATATCTTAGCCTAATCCGTGGCGGTGCTGCAAACTTATCCCAGAACCGTCACACCATCAACGATTTAAACGTATTTCCCATTCCCGATGGAGACACCGGGGACAATATGTATATGACCATTGAGGCCGGCACCCGCGCTACTGGTAACAAGCTTTGCGACATGGCCGCCTCCGTATCCCAGGGGATGCTTCTGGGTGCCCGCGGCAACTCCGGCGTTATCCTTTCGCGCATCTTCGCCGGTATGGCCAAGGGCTTTGAAGGGCTCAAAGAGGCCGATGCAAATGCCTTTAACGCCGCCATGCGCGCCGGTGTGGACGCAGCCTACCATGCCGTCTCCCAGCCCGTGGAAGGCACCATCCTCACGGTTCTCCGCGAAGGTGTGGCGGCGGCCGACGGCTCCAGCTCCCTGGAAGAGTACATGGACCTGATGATTGCGGGCATGGACCTTTCCCTCCAGCACACCCCGGACCTTTTGGACGTACTCAAGAAGGCCGGTGTGGTGGACAGCGGCGGTGCCGGGCTCATCTGCGTATGGGAAGGCATGCGTGCTGCCCTGCACGGAGAAAGCCCCCTGGCCGAAGAAGCGGCCGTTCCGCAGGCCCATCAGGTGGATTTCAACGCCTTTACGGAAGATTCCGTACTGGAATTCGGTTACTGCACGGAATTCCTCCTGCGGCTCCAGCGCTCAAAAGTGGACCTGGACAGCTTCGACGAAAGCGTCATATCGGCCTGGTTGGCCCAGAAGGGCGATTCATTGGTTTTTTTCCGGGACGGCAGCATCATCAAGGTGCACGTGCACACCCAGGACCCGGGAGAAATCCTTTCCAAGTGCCGCGAATGGGGCGAATTCCTCACCATCAAGGTGGAGAACATGACCTTGCAGCACCACGAGAACCACATGGAAGAGCGCTTCAAGCGCAGCCGCAAGCCCTTGGGCATAGTGGCGGTGGCCGCCGGAAAGGGCCTTACGGACGCCTTCCGGGAGATGGGCGCCGACGAAGTGATAGAGGGCGGTCAAACCATGAATCCGCCCGTAGAGCGCTTCCTGGAGGCCTTCGACCATACATCGGCCGATACCATCCTGGTGTTCCCCAACAACAGCAACATCCTCCTTACGGCCTGTCAAGCCGCGGAACTGTATAAGAAATCCGACATACGTGTAATCCCCACCAAAACCCTGGGAGAAGGCTATTATGCCATGGCCAATATGCCGGCCGATGTCTCCGTGGACGAAATGGTGCAGGGGCTTACGGAAGCTGCCGCGTCGGTAACCACAGGCATGGTTTCCCAGGCCATACGGGACACGGACGCCGGCAGGAAGGGCGATTATCTGGGATTCAACGGGAAGAAGATCCTCTGTGGCTCTCCGGAGCGCAGTAAAACCGCCATCCGCCTGGCCGAGGTGCTGGATGCCGGCTCCCACGACATAGTGCTGATACTGGCCGGGGCCGATGTCCCCGCGGAAGAGGCGGAAGCCCTCCGGCAACAGCTGGAGCAGGCCTGTCCCCTCTCCGAATGCATCCTCCTCCAGGGCGGGCAGCCCATTTACGACTATATCCTTGTGCTTTGCTGAAAATAAAACAAACTAATTGATATGCTTAAGATTTACACCGACACCGACACCGACATCAATCCTGCGATCGCGGCCGAGTATGGCTATAAGCTCATCTCCATGCCCTACAGCATTGATGCAAAGACCGTGTATCCCTATGAGGATTTTGAAACCTTCGACGCCCATGCTTTCTATGACAAGCTGCGGAGTGGTGTACTTCCCACTACCAGTGCCATATCCAAGGAGCGTTATATCAATTACTTCGAAGAAGACTTCAAGGCGGGCAACGACATCCTGTACGTACATTTCTCCCGCGCCATGACCAACACATTCGATGTCATGGACCAGGCCGTGGCGGAGCTCAAGGCCAAATACCCCGGTACCCGCTTCGAAGAGATTGACACCAAGGGCATTACCACCATCAGCTACGCCATCGTACGGGAAGTGGGAGACCTCGTCAAAGCCGGAAAAACCCTGGACGAGATACTGGAATGGGCCAAGACGGAAGTGGACAAATTCGCCATGTACTTCTTTGCCGACGACCTCAAGTTCTTCCGTCGCAGCGGCCGCGTGAGCGGACTTGCAGCCGCCATGGGCACCCTCATCGGCGTGCGTCCCATCATCTACATGAGCCAGGAGGGCAAGATGGTATCCGTGGGCACTGAAAAGGGTCGCCTGAATGCGATGACCCGCCTAATCAGCATCATTGCCGAACTGGGAGACGACATTTCCCGGCACCGCATCTGCATCGGACATTCCGATGCCCCGCACATTGCCAAGGAGGTTGGGAAGATGATCGAGAACAAATTCGGTCCCCAGAACATCGAATACGTAGAGGTGAACCCCACCGCCGGCAGCCACTGCGGTCCCAACGGTGTAGGTGTGTGCTTCCACGCCATCCATCGTTAATAACCTCTCGAACTGTTAAACTATGATCGAGGTTAAGGAAGTAAAAACCAAAAAGCAGCAGAAGGAGTTCCTGAACTTCGCGCTGGACCTGTACAAGGGCAGTCCGTACTTCGTGCCGCCGCTGTATGCCGACGAGAAAAAGATGTTCGGCAAGGACTATGTATACAACAGCAGCTGCGACTGGACCTGCTTTATGGCCTACCGGGACGGAAAGCCCGCCGGCCGTATCCAGTGCATCATCCAGCAGGACGCCAATGCCAAGAACGGGGAAAAGCGCTGCCGATTCTGCCGCTTTGACACCATAGAAGACCTGGAAGTGTCCAAAGCGCTGTTTGAAGCGGCCGAAAACTGGGCCCGCCAAAAAGGGATGGACACCATGGTGGGGCCGCTCAATTTCTCGGACCTGGAGCGTGAGGGGATGCTGGTGGAAGGCTTTGAGGAGCCGGCCACCTTTGAACAGAACTACAACTTCAGCTACTACAAGGACCACGTGGAAGCCCTGGGCTACCGGAAGGAGATCGACTGGATCGCCAGCCGCCTGTACGGGGCGGAGAGTCCGGAAACCCTGGAAGAGATGGAAGAACTGGCAGCTTTCATCTTCAAGCGCTACAAACTGCATTACGGCACGGCCCAGAATGGTCCCAAGCTCCTGAAAAAATACGCCGACGGTCTCTTTGACCTGCTGGACAAATCCTATGAAGGCCTGTACGGAACCGTCCCCTTCACGCAAGGCATGCGCAAACTGGTGCTGGAGAACTTTTCCATGGTCATCAGCCCCAGGCAGACGGCCGTGGTCCTGGACGAAAACGAGAAGATAGTATGCTTCGGCCTCACCTTCCCCGGCCTGGCTCCCGCGTTGGTGGGCACCCGCGGCAAATACACGCCGCTCACCCTTCTCAAACTCCTGTACTACATCAAGCGGCCCAATGTCCTGGACCTGTGCCTGGTGGGTGTGGATCCCGAATACGTAAACCGCGGTGTCTCCGGCGCCCTTTCGCTGGCCGTCATGAAGATGCTGCGGGACAATCCCCGGCTCAAATGGGCCGATACCAACCTGAACCTGGAAGACAACTATGCCATCCAGAACCAGTGGCGCCGGTTCAAGCGTGAGGAGTGCAAACGCTATCGTTCCTATGTAAAGACTCTATGATCAAGATATTATTAGACTGTTTTGGCGGAGACCACTGCCCGGAAGCCCCGGTAGAAGCCGCCATGAACGCCCTGGCCAAGAACCCGGACCTGTATCTCATACTCACCGGAGATGAAAAGGTGCTCCGCAAGCAGCTGGAAGGCCGTTCTTACCCGCAGGACCGGCTGGAGATCGTGCACGCTCCGGAAGTGATAGGCTGCGACGAAAAGCCCACGGACGTGGTGCGCCTCAAGCGCAACTCCTCCATGATGAAAGCCATCATCCTGCTCCGGGACCGGGACGATATTGCCGGCATGGTATCCACGGGTTCCACCGGAGCCCTGGTAACCGGTGCCCTGGTGCGCCTGGGCCGCATACCGGGTGTCATCCGGCCGGCCTTCTGTCCCATCCTTCCCACCATGGACGGCGGCCTGGTGGGCATCTGCGACAGCGGCGCCAACATGACAGTCACCCCCGCCCACCTGCGGCAGTTTGCCATTATGGCCAGCCTTTACATGGCCAATGTGTACGGGATCAAGCGTCCCCGCACGGCGCTCCTCAACGTGGGAAAAGAGGCCGAAAAAGGCGACGAGATCCGTCAGGAAGCCTACAAGCTGCTGAAGGAGACCCCCTCCGTGAACTTCGTGGGCAATATGGAAAGCCGGGATTTCCTGTCCGGCAATTACGACGTGGTGGTGGCCGAGGGTTTTTCCGGCAACGTGCTGGTTAAGACCACGGAAGGCACCGCCCTGGAACTCCTGAAGAAGATCAAAAAGGACATCTATTCCCGCACCCTGTACAAACTGGGCGCCCTTCTGATGAAAAGGATGTTTGCCCAGGAGAAGGAGTTCATGAACTACCAGAATTACGGCGGCAGCGTGCTCCTGGGCACCTCCAAGGTGGTGGTAAAGGGACACGGCTCCTCCAAGGCCGTCTCTGTGGAAAAATGCATCGAGCAGGCCTACAGGATGGAAACTTCCGGACTGGCTGCACAGATAGAAAAGGAAATAGTTATATATGATCATTATGAGGAATAAGGTATGTATTGCCGGAGGCAAAAAAAAGCCGATGCCCCCGGCAATACATACCTTATTCCGCAATAGAAGATAATATGTTTGAACGCGTACAAACCATCCTGGCGAAGCAGCTTCGCCTTGCACCCGAGAAAATCACTCCCGAATCCCGTATCATGAAGGATCTGGGGGCCGATTCGCTGGACATCCTCCAGCTCCTGATGCGCATTGAAGACCAGTACGGCATTGTGATTCCGGACCAGGCCCTGGCCAAGTTCGATACCGTTGCCGACGTGGTGGCATACCTGGAAAAACAGGAAGCAGCCATCTAATTGTCTGTTCGATTCAGGTCGAGAAATCTTATAACCACATTTATTATGGTCCAGGTCTATTGCAAGAACACAAAGGAGACCAAGCGCTTTCCGGAAGGGACTTCGCTGGTGCAGGTGCTTAATGAGTTCGAATTCGAGCACCCCTACCCCATCGTATCGGCCAAGGTGAACAATGTGTCGCAGGGTCTCAAATTCAAGGTCTATCAGAACAAGGACATCGAATTCATCGATGTCCGCGAAGCCAGCGGCATGAGGGTGTACTACCGCTCCCTGTGCTTCCTGCTGTTCAAAGCTGCGTCCGACGTGTTTCCCGGCAGTAAGCTGTACATGGAGCATCCCATCTCCAACGGGTATTTCTGCCACCTTCGCAAGGCCGACGGCAGCGAGCTCACGGAGGCCGATGTGGCCCTGCTGAAGGAGAAGATGCAGGAGCTGGTGGATAAGGATATGCCCTTCCACCGCTATGACGTGCAGACTGACCGGGCCATCAAGGAATTCCAGAAAGCCGGCTTTGAGGATAAAGTCCGCCTGCTGCAGACCAGCGGTGAGGCCTATACGGACTACTACACCCTGGGAGACACTTCGGACTATTATTACGGAAAACTGGTCCCTTCAACGGGTTATCTCACCGTCTGGGGCCTGATACCTTACCATGACGGCCTGCTTCTCCAGGCGCCTTCCCGGCAGGATCCCACCCACGTGGCACCCTTTGTGGACCAGCCCAAGACCTTCGAGATGTTCAAGGAGAATCTCCGCTGGAACATTATCATGGGCCTTTCTACCGTAGGGGACGTGAATGAAGCCTTCCTGAACGGCCGTGCCAGCGAACTCATACAGATAGCGGAGGCCCTTCAGGAAAAGAAGATTGTCCAGATTGCCGAAGAGATAGACCGCCGGTACAGGAGCGACAATCCCTTGAAGGTGGTCCTCATCACCGGCCCCTCCTCCTCCGGAAAGACCACTTTCTGCAAGCGCCTGTCCGTCCAGCTCAAGGCCTGCGGCCTCAAGCCCATGTCCATGAGTACGGACGACTATTTTGTGAACCGGGTGGATACGCCCAAGTTCCCGGACGGGAGTTACGACTTTGACAATTTTGACACCGTGGACCATGCCCTCATGGAGGAGGATATCATGAAACTCATTGCAGGAGAGGAAGTTTCGGTGCCAGAATTCAACTTCGTGACGGGGCTTAGGGAGTATAACGGCAAAAAGCTCAAGCTGGGCGACGGCAGGATCCTGCTCATAGAAGGGATCCACGCCCTTAATCCGGGCCTTACTTCCAGGATTCCGGAAACGGCCAAATTCAAGGTGTTCATCAACACCCTCACCGGCACCCTCCTGGACGACCATAACTGGATTCCCACCAGCGACAACCGCCTGCTCCGGCGCATCGTCCGTGACTATAACAAGGGAGCTTTTACAGCCCGCGAATCCATTTCCCACTGGCAGAATGTGCTGGATGCGGAACAGCAGTGGATCTACCCCTTCCAGGAGACGGCCGATGCCATGTTCAACAGCGCCTATCTCATCGAGTTCGCCGTGCTTAAGAACCATGCAGAGCCCATTCTCCGCACCGTACCGCAGAACTGCCCGGAATATTCCGAAGCCCACAGGCTCCTGAAGTTCATTCACTACTTCACCCCCGTGCCGGATAAAGAAATTCCCGCAACATCGCTGCTACGGGAATTCATCGGCGGGTTTTAATCCTTTCTTAACAAAGGCGTCGCGTAAATCTTAAGGAGTATCTCGCGGACTTCCGCGGGATATTCTTTTATGAGCTCCAGATGCTTCTTGAAGGTTTTGAATTCGGCTTCCGTATAGCTGTGGGAGCGCTTTCCGGCCAGCATATCGGCAGCTATATAGGCGTTGGGATAGAGTCTGAAGGCAGGCAGGATACGGCTGTCCACCAGGGAGGCCACTTCCTTGTTGAAAACGGCCGATGGCAGCCCGCGGAACGGCTCCAGGTCTTCCTGGGAGATGGGTTCGCATACGGTAAGGTGCACCCGGCCCTTAGGCTGCTGGATGCCCGTAAGGATGCTGTGAAGGTCCTCGCCGGGCTTCTTGATATAGGGCTGGCCGGAGGAACGGGCATACAGCTCCAGCGCCTTCAGGATGTCGCAGGGTTCCCATTCATAGGAAATGCACAGCGGGACGATGTTAAGGTCGGCCAGGGCCTTTACCTTGTCGGACCCGCCGGACAGGCCGAACATCTTGATGATGCCCTGGTCCGTAGCGTCGTAACCGTCTTTGGTACGGCCGTTACGCTGGGCGATCCACACGGATTCCTTCTTTTCCAGGATGGTATGGCGGATATAATCCGAAAGGTACCTGGACTTGACCAGGAAATCCCGGGGCGAGGAGACCGTGGTGGGACGCTCTACACGGAACATCTTGTTGCTCTTGCCGATATCGATGATCAGCTGCCCCTGCATGAGGTTGGCGCCGAAGGTAATCTCCGCAGTGCGCCTTCCGTAGCGGTCCAGGACGATGTCGAAGAAAGCGGCATCCAGCACGATATCCCGGTGATTGGACACATACAGGTAGTTCTTGGAAGGGTCCAGCCGTTCCACGCCCTCGGCCGTGAGACCGTTGGTGGTTTTGCTGATGATGGCGTTCACAGCCCCCCACATGAAGCGGTGCTGGAATTCATCCACCGTCCGGCAGCTGCCCAGGATGGCGGCAATTTCCTGGACCGTATGGCCCTGGAAGGCATATTCGCACACCAGGGGGAAATACTTGTCGGCCACAATCCGCTGCATGGCGGCGGGAATCTCGGCATCTACATAAGGTCGGATATCGTCAAACATGTTTAGCGCGATTATCGATGAATTTTACGGGTTTACGGGACTTGGCGGGATAATTGATCCTGGCAATTTCCTCCGGGGGCAGGATCTCGATGCGCGGCGCAACGCGGATGCGGGAACGGAAACGGTCCTTGAGATCCTTGACCGCATCGAATTCGGGTTCGTACTTCAAGCCCAGCTTTACCACTACGTCATCCGTTCCGGCGTCGCTGTCCTGCACCACCACCACGTAGTTCTCCACGTAGGGCGTATTATCCAGCACGTCGTTCACCGCCGGCGGATAAAGGGTGGTACCCTTGAGCTTGATCATATTGTTCTTGCGGCCCACCAGCGGAGTAAGCCGATAACTGTATCGGCCGCATTCGCACTGCCGGGTATCCTTGGCGGCCATGTCTCCGGTACGGAAACGCAGGAGCGGCATGCCTTCCACTCCCAGCGTGGTAACCACAATCTCCCCTATCTCCCCGTCCGGTACCGGCAGGTTGTCCTCGCCGATGATTTCCACTATGATGAGTTCCGGATGCACATGTCCGCCGCAGCCGTACGGGCATTCGGAGAAAGTGGCGCCCATTTCCGTGGAAGAATACGTTGCAAAGAGCTCTACGTCCCATTTTTCCTTGATGCGCCGGCCCAGCAGGTTCAGTTCGTAATGCTGGTCCCGCAGGCCCTCACCAATGCCGATGATGCGCTTCACGGAGGAATGCTTGTAGTCGATATCATGCTCCTCGGCATACTGGATCAGGCGCAGGATGAAGGAAGGCACGCACATGATGGTATCCGGTTTCAGGCGCTGGATGGTGTCCCACTGCAGTTCCGGAATGCCGTTCCCCACGCGGATTACGCTGGCACCCAGCTCCCGGATGCCCAGGAAGTACGCCAAACCCGCCATAAACCGCTTATCCAGCGTGGTCATGAGCTGGACGATGTTTCCGGGCTTTACCCCCGCGCATTCAAAGCTTTTCTTCTCATTATAGGCCAGCCGCTGCAGATCCTTTTCCGTACAGCCGAAGGTTACCGGATCCCCCAGCGTCCCGGAGGTGGTCACATAGTCCACAATCTTCTCCTTGGGGCAGCAGAGGAATTCATCATTGAACAGCTGCAGGTCTTTCTTTTCCGTGAAAGGGATCTTCTGCAGGTCCTCTATGGTCCGGATCTTCCGGATGTCTATATGATACTTGTCAAACATGCGCTGGTAATACTTGGAATGTTCTTTCAAGTACACCAGGGCCTCTTTCAACAGCCCTTCCTGAAAAGCCTTGATCTCTTCCGGTTTTTGGAATTCTATATCCATATCTATCATTAATTATCTTGCAGCACGGTTTTCAGCCATTCTATGAAGGCCGCCTGCCACTGCGAGGTTTCTTCATTCTGTTTTGCCGTATCGGCACCAAAGCCATGGCCGCCGGTGGCATATTGTGTATAAAGGTGCGGCACTCCGCTGGCCGTTAAGGCACTGTCCAGCAGCACGGAGTTCCGGTAATCCACCACCTTGTCATCCCTGCAGCTGAGCAGGAAGACCGGCGGCGTATCGGCCTTTACATGCCTTTCCAGCGAGAGCGAATCCCGCATTTCCTGCTTCAGGACCGTCCATTCTCCCAGCAGTCCCAGCCTGGAGCGCTTGTGCACCAGCGGGTTATTGAGCGTAACCACCGGATAGATGGATGCCACGAAATCCGGCCGCAGGGTCACTTCCGGCTCAATCCCGTATTGCGCCAGGAAACTGCTCCCGGAGAGTTCGGCCGACAACATGGCCAGATGTCCTCCCGCGGAGAAGCCCATGGCGCCCACAGGCCCGTTGTACCGTTCCCGGACCAGCTGGAGGGCCCGCTGCAAGTCTGCGATCATATCCGGATAGCGGTTTCCCCGTACAAAGGTACGATACTTGGCCGCAAATTCAAACTTTCCTGCCACCCGGTACTGCAGCACAAACGCTGCAATCCCCTCTCCGGCAAGCCACTCCCCTACCTGGGTCCCCTCAGTCTCCATATCCAGCCAGTGATAGCTGCCACCGGGACAGACCACCACCCCGGCCCAGGCTTCCCCTTCCGGCCAATACTCCGTGAGCGTAACCTTCCTGTCCCTGCACCCCGTCCCTTCCCAGATCTTCTCCTGGGCGTTCAACCCGATTGCATTCAGTAACAGGATACATATTCCCAAACCTATGGCCACCCTCGGACATCTTAGGGGGCGCTGCCCCCTACTATCCCCCGCGGCCTTTTCTCCCTCTACGTTTTTGCATGCGCAAAAACCCGGGTACGGCCGGGCGCCTGCTGGCGCCATGTGGATATGTATCCTGTTACTCATTAAAATACTTCAAATTGGACGGCAGCTTGCAGCGGATGGCCGTGAGGTACTTGTCTTCATCGGCCTCATAGGCCGTAATCTGGATTTCCGGATGGGCCAGGGCAGCCAGCAGGGCATATACGCCGCAGCCTGCATGGCGGAGCTCCAGAGAGGGGCCTGTGAGGGCATCAATCTCCTGGTAAACGGCCTTCCGGAGCACCTCCCGGCATTCCCGGCGGGCATCATGTCCCTTGTACAGATACTGATATTTCACGTACGGAGCGCAGTAAGAGGCCGTTTCGCGGGCTTTGCGGATATCGGCATACCAATCATTGTAGAAATGGCGCGTTTCCTTGGTCAAGGCAGCTATATCGGCCTCTTCCGGGATGCTGAAACGCTGGCCCACTTCCAGGGAAAGCCCGGCCCGCCGCAGCATGAAATCGTGCTTGGGAAGGGCGAAGCCGAAGCCATGGATGCACAGCGGCAGTACGTCCAGGTCCAACTGCCTGGCCGCCAGGAAGGGGCCCCTGTGGAAGCGCTGGACGGTGAGGCTGTCCATGCTGCGGGTGCCTTCCACGAAAGCCACCAGGGAATAGCCCCGCTCCACCAGACTCCTGATGTGTTCGCCGCTCTTGTCAAGGCCCCAGGAGGTGGGATAATACTCCGCATTCCGTACCACGGCGCGGTACAGCGGGAAATTCCAGGCCCAGTCGTTGGTGAGGAACACCAACTTGGGATTCAGCGCCAGGATGGGCAGGACGTCCAGATGGCTCTGGTGGTTGCAGATATAGACGGCCGGCTTGGAGAAATCCTCTCCGTGCGGGTTGTAAAGCTTATAATGTCCGCCCGGGATCAGACGCACGGCCCAGCCGGACAGGGTGCTCAGGAGCTTATGGAACTTAAGGCGCTTCCTCTCGCTCTTGCCAAAGAGGAAATAGATGCCCGCCCAGGCCGACAGCAGCGTCATGGAAAGGGCCATAATCACGATGATGAAGCCCGTGGCAATCAGGCGCAACAGGCCGATAGGCGCCTTCCGCGGCTCTCCCTTCCTGGTGGTGAGCCAACGGTACACCAGCGGCGGCAGATAGTAGGCCATGAGCACCACCGTGAACATGCCGATCACCGTAACCAGCCCCAGGGAGCGCATGGCAGGATGCCCCGCCACCACCAGGGCGCCTATGCCGATGAACATGATAAGCGCGCTGAGCATCACGGCATTCTTGTATGAATGGAGGATTTTCTTGCCCGTAGCGCGCTCATACATAAGTCCTTCCGTGATAAAGATGGAATAGTCGTCCCCCTGTCCGAAGATAAAGGTGGCCAGGACGATGTTCACTATGTTGAACTGCAGGCCGCTAAGCCCCATGATGCCCTGGATCCAGATCCAGCTCACTGCCAGCGGCAGGAAACTGAGGATGCTCAGCTCCAGCGAGCCAAAGCTGACCCATAGGAAAATGAACACGATGAGCGAGCACAGCAGGCCCACCGTATTGAAGTCTTCCTGGAGGGATTCCACCAGCATGGCGGCGGCGCTGCTCTCCGGTTCCAGGTCGATGGGTTGGAAATAAGCTCTCTCCTGTGGTTGCCAGTCCCTGTCCAGGGCGTCGAAGAAAGGCTGGAAGGCATGGGCGGTAAAACCCTGGGCCAGTCCTGCCTCGATAAGCTGGTCTGAAACTCCTTCGTGGGCCTTCCAGAAGCTGTTCCATTTAGCAATACGCGCCGCCTGTTCATCGGCCGACGGGACGGGGAAGACGGAAGCATCCGGACGAAGGCTCTCCAAGACGGAAAAGCCCTCCTCCTGCTCCCTGGTCATGTAGTTGATATTGTGCAAGTCCGCATCGAAACCCACCTTGGTGCTCTGCCACCAGAGGAAGGCCGTGAGTAACAGGAAAGCGGCAAAGAAGGCCTTGCGGGCAGTTTTTCCGGCATGTATGTGGCGGTCCAGGTCCAGCTTGATGGCGTTCCGCGGCTTCCTGGCGGCGGGTACGAACACCGGCAGGAACACCAGCACGAAGAGGATGGTGCCCACCAGCATCATGGCGCCGATGAATCCGAAATCGTGCAGCGCATCGGCCTTCAGGAGCAGCAGGCTGAGGAAAGCGCCCACGGTGGTGATGTTCCCCACCAGCAGCGGATTCACCTGCTCGGCCAGTGCCTTCCGCTTGTCCGGCTGATACTTGAGATGGTCCACATAATGCAGCGGATAATTCACCGCAATGCCGATGATGGTACAGCCGATGCCCAGCACAATGAGGCTTACACTGCTCTTGAACAGGGCGATGATGCCCAGGGCAAAGAGCGCGCCGGCAGCTATGGAGATGAGGATCCACAGCACATCGGCCACGCGTTTATAACTGAACCAGAGGACTATACAGATGAGGATGGCGGCCAGGGCCAGGGCCAGGATGGAATCTTTTTTAATGCGTCCGGCATTTTCCACAGCCACTTCCGGCCCGCCGGTGGAGGTGATGGTAATCTCCGGATAATCGGCAGCCGTCCTAGCCTTGACCTGCTCCAGGAGCTGCACCAGTTCCGCATTCTTGCCCGTCTCGCTGCCGCCGTAGGGGGAATCGAAAAGGACGATACCCGCTTCACCGTCCTCCGTGAAGAGGCACCCGTCTTCCATACGGCTGCCTTTGTTCAGCCCCTGGAAGCGCTGCATCACCGGACTGTAGAGCCGCAAGGGATCGGCCCGCATATAGCGTTCCTGGATGGCGGAACTGCCGTAAAGCGCCTCCTTGTCCTGCCGCAGGGCCTCTTCCATGTATCCGGGAACTGCCAGGAGGGAATCCATGCGGGCATAGTCCGCTTCCTGCAGGAAATAGGGCCAGTTGCCGCTGAGGAAGGAGAAGACGTCCAGCACCTGGCTGTTCTCCGCCTGGGCCGATACGGGGATGTCCGGGCAGGCCTCGTTCCAATTGAGCTCAAAGGCGTACATGGCATCCAGCTTCCGATCCAGGTCTCCTCCCCGGAACAAGACGGCCATACGCTGCTGTCCATCAACATTTTGCAACTGTTCCCGCTGCTGCGCCGGCAGGAAGGCCGATATGTCTTCCTGATAGCGGAGCCTTAGCGCGCTCACGGCACTTAAAGCCATGATTACGAGCAAAAGAAGCACCGCTACCCGTTTATGGGCAGTGAGCCAGTCGTATATTTGAAGAATGAAATTCTTCACTTAAATAGCTTTGTAGATTACAAAGCTACTAAATTTTCCGGAAAGAATGGCCTATTTTGCGGAAAAGTGTCCGGGGATAGCCGTATAACAGGGCAATGAACAGCAGCAGGGTGTTCAAAATGGAGATGCGCGTAAAATCCTTTCCCGGACGGAAATGCGTCACCCGGTCCTCCGGATATTCCACCTGCACAGGTACGGGAACCAGCTTCAGGCCCTTCCAGGCGCTGAATACAAGCAGCGTAAGTTCAGCCTCATAGCGGGCACTCAGAAGCCTAAGGGACGGAAGCTCCCTCAAAGGATAGAGCCGATAACCCGTCTGCGTGTCCGGCAATTTGATCCAGGTATAAAGCGTGAACCAGAAATTGGAGAACTTGTTGGCAAAACTGCTGCCGCCGTCCTTGCCTCGGATGCTCCGGCTGCCCACCACAAGGGTCTTCTCCCCTTTTTCGGCCACAAGCAGCGGAACATCCTCCGGATGGTGCTGCCCGTCCGCATCCAGGGTAACCACATACTGGTATCCCAGCCTCTGAGCCTCCTGGAAGCCCGTTTTCAGCGCTTTTCCCTTGCCCTGGTTTTCTTTATGGCTAATCACGGACAGGGTGGGCTTTCCTTCCGCTAAAGATAAGGCCGATGCTACAGGAAAGCCCACCCTATCCGTAGATTCAGCATTAATATTTGTTGATAGAGAGACATTTTCCGTAGCATCAATGCTTGTGATATCTGTGGAGAGAGAGGTGATTCCCGTAGCATCGGCATAGTTTTTCGCGGAGGGAGTCACCTCTCTCTCCATCAATGAATGAAGCAAAGAAGCAGTCTCATCCGTGCTGCCGTCATCCACCACAAGCACCGGTAAACCCTGCCGGAGAGCACGCTGTACCACATCGGCCAGCGTTCCGGCATTGTTGTACGTGGGAATCAGGATTATAGTATCGGGAGATGCACTCATTATCAATAAGTTAACAGATCGTCCCTGTGACTGGAATCACAAGGAGAAAACGTTAAGTCATTCAGAATCAACATACAAGATCATTTTGCCACAGAGGGTTTCATCCTCCAGGAAGACGTTTACATCGGTCCGCTCCGGCTCCGGGAAGGCCCAGGTGAAACGTAACTGCGTGCCGGAGGCTGAAGGCAGTACCGGCTCCACGAATTTGATATCCTTGGCGCCCGAAAGCCTGCGGCCCATCAGCTCCAGCGCCATCTGGACGATGGTGACGCCAGGCGTAATGGGATAGCCCGGGAAATGGGCGGCATACACCGCGGAATCCGGCAACAGACGTACTGCTGCCGATCCCTCCTCCCGGGAAACCACCTCATACAGAACACCTTCCAGCATCATAGTTCAAAAAGACTCTGAGGCAGGTCCACATCGGCCTGTACCTTGGTGAAAGTAATCTGTGTCCAGTCCCCGTCCAGGCCGCTCAACAGCACGGAATGCACGGAGAGCGTCTTGGGATCCACCTTGAGGACTATCTGGCTGAAGAGCTGCGCCAGATCCCGGCGGCGAGGCTTGAGTATTACGCTGAGCTCCTCCCCTTCCAACGACGTTACGGTGAAATCCTTTTCCGAAGGAAGGCGGAAGCGGCGGTTGTTCTGCGGAATGTCGCCATTGAAGACAGTGACCCGGGAAACCGGTTTCTGGACTTCCCAATGCACCTTGTCCGGTGCTTGCAAGGCCACAAAGCCCGTGCTGATAAGATCCTCTGCAAGCAGTTGGGTATGACGCACCTGCGTGAAATCGGCCCGCAGGGTATTCTTCAGATTGGCCTCGCGGATGCGCTGCAGCAGGTCATTCTCCTGCGCAGAAGCGGTAAGGCCGATAAAAAGGCAGATATATAACAGCAGCTTTCTCATTTGGCAATAAAGAAACATCCGGCCATTATAAGTACCACGCCCAGCCACTGATTCCAGTCCACCGTTTCATGGAAAACGAACATGGCGGCCAGAAGGCCGAAAACATATCCCATGCAGGAAAGCGGGTAGGCAATCCCGAAAGGATAATGCTTGAGGATATAGGCCCAGAGCACCAGGGCGATGATGCCGGAAACCCCGCTGAGAGCCAGCCAGCCATTGGCAATCACGCTCTTGAAGAACGGCCACGTCCAGCTGAAAGGCAAGATATGGACCGCAGCCAACTTGAACAGGACCTGCGCCCCGCTCAGAAAGACGGACTGGATGGCAACCAGAAGGAACAATTTTAACATACGCGGTCTTTTAGGATTCCAAAAGCGTGCCAAGGAGGTCCTCATACCTCCCCATCGCCCCCTCCGGCGAAGCCGTCAGCACTACGGAAACAGCCTTGTCCGTGGAGCCCACGGGAGCGAACGCTTCGTCAAACCAGCCCACCAGGGCCGTATCTATGTCTCCCAGGGAAATTTGCATCCAGGCATCCTGCAAGGCACTCCGGAAGGAATTTCCCTTGTGGGAATAGGTGGCGTTATACCCGTGGCAGCCCAGCTGGATGGCAATGAGCGAGCCGATGGTATTGTGCGTGCTCTGCATAAAGTTGGTAGGCCGCGGCGTGGCGTCTCCGCCCTGCTTCAGCGCCCCCAGGAAGGCTTCCGACTGGATCATGCTGCCAAAATCCGTCCCCGTAACAATGGCGTCCGGCATAGCCAGACCGGCCGATTCCAGGGCCTTGCGGGAAGTCCAGACGGCCCGCTTGAGGAGCCTGCCCATCCGGCGGGCCTCCAGCGGCGAAAACAGCTGCCGGAAGTCCGGATCTTCAGCGCCCAGGGATGCGATGGCGCGGATATATACGGGACGAAGGCTCATACGCGGGAAAGGATGAAGGAAGTGTCGTTGCCCCCGAAACCGAAGGCGTTGGAAAGGATATGCCGAAAAGATTCTTCGCAAGATTCTTCGCTGCGCTCAGAATGACAGAAGGGCGTAATGCAAGCCGGATCGGCCTCCTTCCAGTTAAGCTGGGGCGGCAGGAAGCCGTGCTGCAGGGCAAGCAGGCAGAAAACCGCCTCGATAGAGCCCGAAGCACTGGTGGTGTGGCCGGTATAAGGTTTGGTGGAAGAAACCGGCGGAATGCAGTCCCCGAAGATGCGACGGAGCGCCATGCTCTCCGAAGCGTCGTTGTTGGGAGTGCCCGTCCCATGCGCATTCACGTAATCGATCTGGGACGGCTCGAGACCCGCTACTTTAAGCGCCTTAGACATCGCCAGGAAGGCCCCCTCGCCATTTTCGGACGATGCAGTCTGGTGGAAAGCATCACAGGCATTACCCCAGCCGCTTAGCACAGCAAGGGGCTTTGCGCCGCGCTCCAAGGCCGATTCTTCCGTCTCCAGCACCAGGAAAGCAGCGCCTTCGCCCAAGTTCAGGCCGGCGCGGGTAGCATCGAAAGGCCGGCACCATTCCCGGTCCAGGATCATGAGGGAGTTGAAGCCGTTCAGATGATAATCGGAAAGGCTTTCCGCCCCGCCGGCCACAACCCGTTCAGCCAGTCCGCAACGGATGAGATTGGCCGCATAAATAAAGGCATTGGCGGCCGATGAACATGCCGTAGACAGCGTAGTGGCTTCGGAAAAGCCCAAGAAACGGGCTGCCAGGTCCGTAGAATCCCCGCAGCTGTGCCAGGGTGAATACGCCGGGTACAGCCGCTCCGACAAATCCATGCCCCCCACCGTGGTTCCAGAGACCAGTATCAAGGATTCTTGCAGAGATTCCACTTTTCCGGATGGGAAGGCATTTTCCGTAGCATCGGCCTTCTTTTTCGCGGAGGAAAATGCCTTCCCTTCCGGACACAATGAAGCATCGGCCTTCTTTTTCGCGGAGGAAAATGCCTTTCCATCCGGAAATAAAGAGGCTTGTAGTAATGCTTCCTGAAGCGCCAGAATGGACAATAACGTGGTTCTGGGCCAGGTATCCGGAGCGCCGGTGCGGGCTGCCAATTCGGCATTGGACAACTTCACCTCGCCCACGGGGAAATCCCGCAGGCTGGTTTCCAGGTACTTCACCGGGCCGATGCCGGAGCGTCTTTCGCGCAGCGCCGCCAGGGTTTCGGCCTGGCCGCACCCGATGGCGCTCACAACGCCCGCCCCCGTTATGACTATCCTTCCGGGCACTTACTTGGTACGGTTCGCAGCCACGTAATCGGCCATGACGGCCATGCTCTGGAACACTTTCTTGCCATCGGCCGGAGTTGCCAGGCGGATGCCGTAGTTCTTCTCCAGCAGCACAATGAGTTCCAGTACATCGATGGAATCCAGTCCCAGGCCTTCGTCGCCGAAGAGCGGGGCGTCGTTGTCGATGTCACCGGGGGTCATACCCTCCAGGTTCAGGGCATCGATCACCTTCAGTTTCAATTCGTTAATCAGGTTTTCCATATCTTATTCGTTTTTGTTTTCCTTACAATGGCAGTGGTGTTCCTCCCCTTCGCCGTGGCAGCAGTGATGCTCCTCACCCTCTTCGTGGTGATGACCGCCACAACAGTGATGTTCTTCGCCCTCTTCATGGTGGTGGTGGCAGCATCCGCCGCCGTGTCCTCCGCCATGACAGCAGTGGTGCTCCTCCTCCGGCGGCACCAGGTCCCGCCAGTCTATGAGCCAGCCCCGTGCCGTCCATTCATCGTCCGAGGGGCAGTCCACCCAGGCCGCCAGAACAGAACGCGTCTTCCGGTCCTGGAACGCCAGAACAATCTGGTCCAGAATCTGTTCCGGGTCAAACTCCTCTAATACGAAGGCCGATGTTTCCCCGGCATATTTGTTCCGGATGGCTATCTCCCCCGTCACCGTATTGGGAAGGGTATATACGAACAGCGCCGGTGAAGGGAAATCCTTCATGGACTCTGCGTAATTCTTGTCATCGGCCAGCGATCCGCTGCGGCTGAAAACCAGCACTGCACGGTCTTCCCGAGGCACAAAGCGGTCCTCGTCTTCCTTTACCAGCATCTCCGCAACCAGGAAACCCAGTTTGCAGGCCGTATCCATCTTGAAAAACTTGGGGTAATCCCCCACCTGCTCCCTGTACAGCTGGTTAAGGTCCGTTCCGGCAGGTATCTCTACAGTTCTCATTCTTTACCTC
>JAEEQF010000026.1 GCA_016285175.1 Bacteroidales bacterium | reverse complement strand
AGGGACAGGGGGCGCCGGCTTTCCTGCAGGGCCCGGGCCACAAGCAGGCGGTTGGCCGTTGGCTTAACGCCGTGATGCTCAAGCAGTTCCTCCAGACTCATAGCAGTTCCTCCAGAAGCGCCTTGCAGTGGCCGGGCAGGATGATGTGGTGATTGCCGATGGGATTGGTAAGGAAGTAGCGGGCGTCTTCCGGCTTCAGGCGCAGCACCACCTGCGTGCGGCAGAGGTTGTCTTCGTACTGGTTGTAGAGGAGCTCCCCTTCGGCCGCAAAATGGCGGTCCAGTTTTCCGGAGAGCTTGAAAACCGTTACCGGACCTTCCGGCATTTCTCCATGGATGCCCACGCCGATTCCGGATTCGAAATGCGTGTCATACTGCCAGTCCCCTACCAAATTGAACGGAACGGTGCAATGGGCGAAAAGCATCTCTCCGCTTTCCGCATCGATGCGGGAAGGATTGGCCTGGAAGCCCGTGCAGCCGGTGAGGGCCTGGGCCGCCATCATGGACAGCAGGGCGGGAACGTCTCCCTCGCAGGAAGCCGGGATACCATCGGCATTGAAAGAGGCCAGGGCCAGGCAGCCGGTGTTTCCCACCGTCGTGAGCAGGTCAAAGCAGCGGAGGGTGAAGGCGCTGAGCTCATAACGGTCCACCAGGGCCTTCAGCGCGTGATAGATTTGGGTTGCGCCGGGATAGGCCCTGCGGACCTTATCGGCCATGGGCTCATCGGCCGGAGCACTATCCTTCGGCGCTTTGGCAATTTCCTGCAGCAGTTCTTCCATGGGTATTTCCAGCAGCCGGGCACCCCATTTGTCCATAATGGCCATAGGATCGGCCTGGCTGGCGATGAGCCAGTCGGAAGGCTGGCCGATGACGCCGATCCGCGCCCCGTGCAGCTTCTTCCGGGCTTCGGCCACGGTTTCCAGCGCCCGAACCCGCGCCTGCAGATACGCCGGGGAGCCATGCAGCACCTCCCCCTTGAGCCCTTGCTGACGCAGATAGGAGAGGATTTCCAGTGATGCCGCCAGCGAGTTGCTCTTCCCGGAAGTGAGCAGGTAATAACGCTCCGTGCCCCGGGCCAGCATCTCCGGCAGCAGGCTCCGGAAAATGCCCTCCGCGCCGCCTGTACGCACATAAATAAGGTCCAGTTCGTGCGTGCCGAAGTCCGTGAAATCGGCCCCGCGGAAATCAAAGTCTCCCTCCGGGAAAACGCCCTTCAGGAATTCGTCGCTCATTCGCGCAACACTGGCCTCGTCATGAAGGCCCGATGTAATGGTATATACTGCAGTCATGGGAAACAAAAAAAGGGAAAGCTGATTACATCGCACCGCTACGACCTCCTACCCTTGCTACATTCCTGTCCTGGGGGAATTCAGAGGGAGCTGGTCGTGTAAGACTTTCCCAAGGCAAAGGTAGCCATTTTTCAGGAACTACCAAAAATTAAACTTTCAAACTGTCAAAAATAAAAGGAAGCAAATCGTCTACACAGAAGAACTTGCGGATGCGTTTGCTGCCCACCAGAATGATTTTCAAGGGCTTGCCCTGCTTCTTCTGGTATTCCGCCATTACCTGCCGGCAGGCGCCGCAAGGGGATGCGGGACTTTCGCAAAGAACGCCATGGTCGCTTCCGGCGATGGTGAGGGTATCCATGGCCACGTCCGGATAATTGGCGCTGGCCCAGAACATGGCCGTACGCTCTGCACACAGACCGGAAGGATACGCCGCATTCTCCTGATTGGCCCCCTTGACAACGGTGCCGTTTTCCAGGAGCAGAGCTGCGCCCACCTGGAACTGGGAATACGGAGAATAGGAGCCCTTCTGGGCCTCCAGGGCCGCTGCAACCATCTTTTGATCTTCCAGGGACATTTCCTCTACGGAAGCATATTCCTCATAGCGGATGTTTATCTTCTTTTCAATCATGTGGCTTCTGTTTTTCCTTAAAGTTTTACAAGATAGGCATTTTTTTTCAATAATCGCTTTTTTTGCCTCAAAACCGTACGTAAGAGACGTCTTTCCCGCTCAATAACCCCCACCCCCCCCTGGTCCCCAGCCACACCATCGATGGTTGCCAAGTGCAATTTGGGCTGATTTTGCACTTGGGACGTGCTGCCAGGTGCTTGCCAAGTGCATTTTGGGCCGATTTTGCACTTGGTAACCTGTTTTATTTGGCGGAAAGAGGATAAAGCGTGTCAACTTTGGATTTGGAAAGGCCGGTTAACCGGCATAATTGACCATTCGAAGCATGATAGCGGTTCCGGAGCAGGACGGCAAGTTCTTTCTGCTGTGATTCCGGTAACTCCTGCGGGGTTTTGACACCAAACTGTCTTTCACACATTTGTCTGGACAACAGAAACATCTCATCGTCGGAAACGCTGGCCGATTCACCATACATGTTTGCCAGCTCCACTTGCGCCTCTATGTTTTTCAGCACCCAAAACAAAAACTTCCGGGCACTTCCAAATAAGGATTCGACAAGCCGATAATTGACAAAACTCTCCGGGAGGATTAAATCACCGGAAACCCACAGCCCCTCTGGGAGTACCATATCGGCAGAACGCGTAATCCGCCGACGGTCCCGGTAACTAAGCTCGGCAGCGGGGATGCCATTCTGGAAAGACAAAAGAGAATTAAAGTATAGAAAACCGCTGCACCATTGATAGGCAAAGAGATTGATGTCATCCCGGACCACGAAAGGATTGCGGATTACATAAGCTATTTCATCCCGGAACTGTTTCAGAGTTGCTATGGCTTGTATCCCGCAGCAAACCTTTGAGATGCATTTGGCTTTCCCCTTACCCGACAAGTATCGTTTCAGCCGTTTTACCAGCAGATCAAAGAAGGCATTCCCATTTAACACGGCCCCCTTGAAGATAATATGGAGATGGTTGCTCATCAGGGCATAGGCCAATACTTCCAGATTTACTTCCCGGGAAACGAGTGCGATCATGTTAAGGATTACAGTCCGGTCTTCATCACAATCCATCAGGACATCGTTCTCCAAAGGCGATGTATACAAATGGAAGAAAGGCCCGGACTGGGCAAATAGCCTTTCCAGCTGGTATTCCGAAGGTTTATTCATATAGTATCTTTTTTTGCAAACATAACGACAAGGAACTCTTCCTGCAAATGCATGGCAGACTTCCAAAGTCACTTTTAGCGGTTTATTACGAAGTTTGCTGTATTTTAATGCAGTTCGGTTGAAATAATGACCACATTCATTTTCTTTTTATAGATTTGCCAAGTGCATTTTAGGCCGATTTTGCACTTGAGACGTGCTGCCCGGTGCCTGCCAAGTGCAATTTGGGCCGATTTTGCACTTGGGGCCGTGAAGTGTTGGGGAAAATCGTTATTTTTGCAGACGTAATGGCGGACAACAGCAATATCAAGGTGTGCGTGGGGCTTTCCGGCGGGGTGGACTCGTCGGTGGCCGCGTACCTGCTCAAGCAGCAGGGGTACGATGTGTTTGCCATGTTCATGCAGAACTGGCACGATGCCGATGCCACCCTGCACGGGGACTGCGAGTGGGAGGAAGACCGCTTTGTGGCGGAGATGGTGGCCCGGAAGATAGGCATCCCGTTCTACTTTGTGGATTTGAGCCGCCAGTATCGCCAGCGGGTGGTGGACTATATGTTCAACGAATACGAAAAGGGCCGTACACCCAATCCGGACGTGCTTTGCAACCGGGAAATCAAATTCGACGCCTTCCTGGAAATTGCCCAAAAATACGGGGCCGATTATGTGGCCACCGGGCATTATTGCCGGAAGGAAGAGGGCCCCGACGGGGTATTCCGCATCCTGGAAGGAACAGATCCCAACAAGGACCAGACCTACTTCCTGTGCCAGCTTTCCCAGGAGCAGCTTTCCAAGGCCCTGTTTCCCATCGGCCATCTCCGGAAGCCGGAAGTGCGGCGTATCGCCAAAGAGGCGGACCTGCCATCGGCCGATAAAAAAGACTCCCAGGGCATCTGCTTTGTGGGAAAGGTGGATCTGCCTACATTCCTGAAGCAGAAACTGGCCTCCGTGGAAGGCGAAGTCGTAGAGGTTTATGATCCCTACTTCGCTACGGACGCTCTTTACCAGTGGCAGCAGGAAAAGCTTACCGGACTGCTGCGGGAGGGCGTTTCGCTGGACAGGACCGTGCATTATGCGCCGGAGGAAAAAGTGCTCACGACCGACGGGGAGCCTCTGGGAGAATGCCCGTTCGACGCTTCCGGGATCGCCGGGCTTTCAGACGAAGACCTGCAGCGTCTCTCGCAGCCGTTGCATTATAATCTGACTTTTGAGACGGAGACCTACCGCAGCGGCCGTAAGCATATAAAAAAGACCCGGTACAAGGAGAACCCCTGCGGCCGGATCGTGGGAACGCATGAGGGGGCGCAGTTCTATACCATCGGCCAGCGGAAAGGACTGGGCATCGGCGGACATGCAGAACCGGTCTTTGTTATCGCCACGGATACCCAGGCCAACCGGGTGTATGTGGGTGAAGGGCATAACCATAAGGGTCTCAGCCGATTCTGCCTGCGCGTTGAACCGGAAGAGATTCACTGGATCCGCACGGACCTGGCCATGGCGCCCGGAGAAATCCGGCGTTATCGCGTACGCATCCGCTACCGCCAGCCGCTTCAAAGCGCTACGCTCCTGATGCGGGAAAGCGGGCTTTATATCCTCTTCGACAAACCTCAGCGCGGGATCTCTCCCGGCCAGTTTGCCGTGTGGTATCGGGACGACGAGATGCTGGGCAGCGGCGTTATTTGAGCAGCAGATGCTCCAGGCCCAGTTTGGGCACAAAATGCACCCCTTCCTTCCTGTAGTATTTCAGGTCCGGTTCCGGGCCTTCGGCCGGTATCAGGAAGATGTTTTCGGCCGGCTTGCCGATGGCTATCACGGCAACGGGCTCCAGGGGTAGCTTCAAGGCTTCCCTAAGCACTTCCTTCTGGAAATTGAGGATAAAGATTCCGCCCAAACCCATTTCCACGGCTTTGAGGAGGATGCTCTGGCCGGCGAAACCCAGGTCTATATCAATGACTTTATCTTCCGGAACACTGCTGCAGACCACCAGGAAGGCTTTGGGTTCCATGCCGGGCTTGGGCAGATGCTCCTGAGGAAGGGCCGCACCCAACTTAATGAGCGGCAGCACCTTATCGGCCTCTTCTTCCGTTACGATGCGGTATCTCAGGGCCTGCCGGTTCATTCCGGAGGCCGCCAGCGAAGTCACCTTCACCAGGGTCTCCAGCTCTGCCCGGGTCACTTTCCTGGCCTGGTCGTAGCCCCGGTAACTGCGGTTCCGGTGCAATAACGTGTCCAGCGTGGGGTTCTTATGCCGCACCACCGTTTTCCGCTGTCCCTCCAGTTCTTCCTGCCTCTTTTCCAGATAATTGTCTGCCATATCCAATGCTTTTCTGCAAAAATAACGAATTTCCCCAACACTTCACGGCCCCAAGTGCAAAATCGGCCCAAAATGCACTTGGCAGGCACCTGACTGCATGTCCCAAGTGCAAAATCGGCCTAAAATGCACTTGGCAAGCGTCTCAAACAGAAAAATGCGTATCTTTGCAACGCTATGCCCAGTTACCTGCAAATAGAGAACATCTCCAAGAGCTACGGCCCCAAGGTGCTGTTCCAGCATATCGACTTCAACATCAACGAAGGCGATAAGGTGGCGCTCATTGCACCCAATGGTACGGGAAAGACTTCGCTCCTTAGGATCCTGGCGGGGAAAGATGCATCGGACAGCGGTGGCAAGGTACTGTTTCTCAAGGATATCCGCATCGCTTTCATGGAGCAGGAGTACGACTATGATCCGGAGAAATCCATCTTCCGGCAAATCATGGACTCATCGGTCCCGTGGACGGAGCATCTGGACACGGACCACCTGTGGCAGTACGAGCTCCGCGTAACGCAGCTGCTCACCCAGTTTGGCCTGCCGGATCCGGAAAAGCCCATGAAAGACCTGTCCGGCGGCGAGGTCAAACGCGTGGCACTCACGCAGATGCTGGCCTCGGAGGCCGATTTCTACATCATGGACGAGCCCACGAACCATCTGGACATAGATGCCATCGAGTTCCTGGAAAGCCATCTGAAACACAGCCGATGCACCCTGTTCATGGTCACGCACGACCGCTATTTCCTGGACCGCGTGTGCAACACCGTGATGGAAATGGACCGCGGCAACATCTACATCTATCGCGGGGACTACATGAACTTCCTGGAAAAGCGCCAGGAAAGGATAGACAACTATAATGCTGAGACCGAGAAGGTTAGGAATATCTACCGACGGGAACTGGAATGGATGCACGCCTCCCCCTGCGCCCGCACCGGCAAGGCCAAATACCGCAAGCAGGCCTTCTGGGAGATCAAGGAACGGGCCGATGACAGCTACATCCAGAAGAAGGTGGACCTCTCCGAGACGCAGGCCAAATCCACCTACCTGGGCAACAAGGTAATCAACTGCAAGGACGTGAGTTTCTGGTGGGAGGACAAGTGCTACCTGAGCCATTTCAGCTACAATTTCCAGCGTTACGAGCGGGTGGGCATCGTGGGCCGGAACGCCGCCGGGAAGACTACCTTCCTGAATCTGATCACCGGGGGCTGGCGTCCGGAACTGGGCGGAACCTTTGAAGGCGTGGTGGAGCTGGGCGAATCCCTCAAAATTGGCTATTACCACCAGAGCGGAATCAGCTTCAAACCCGGCCAGACCGTGCTGGAAACGGTGAACGACACCCACCTGCTGGGCCGATTCCTGTTCACGCACGACATGCTCAACAACCCCGTGGAAAGGCTCTCCGGCGGGGAAAAGAGAAGGCTGTACCTGCTTACCATCCTCCTGCAGCAGCCCAATTTCCTCATCCTGGACGAGCCCACCAACGACCTGGATATCGTCACCCTGGACATCCTGGAAGAATACCTGCTGGAATACAAGGGCTCCCTGGTGATAGTGAGCCACGACCGTCACTTCCTGGACCGCCTGGTGGACCACCTCTTTGTGTTCTGCGGAGACGGCGTTGTAAAAGACTTCGTGGGCAACTACACGGAGTACAGAACCTTCATCAAGGACTATGAGGCTGCGCAGAAGGCCGATGAAAAGCCGGCGCAGACAAACGTCAAGGCCAAGACGGCCAGCCCCCGCAAACTCTCCTGGAAGGAGCAGCAGGAGCTGAAAATGCTGGAGGAACGCCTCCCGGCGCTGGAAGCCGAAAAGGCCAATTTAGAAGCGAGGCTGTCCAGCGGAACGCTCAGTGCCGATGAACTCCAAAAGGCCTCCAGCCGGTACGGCGCCCTGCAGGAAGAGTTGGACGAAGCCGAGATGCGCTGGCTGGAACTGTCTGAAATTTAACGGATTCCGTACAAATAGGCCAGCAGGGCCGTCTTTCCCCGCATGGTTTCACGCGGAGTGAATTCCGAATTCACCCACATGTAACGCTGGTTGAAATAGCTTTCCTGCCGGGGCCATCCGCCGTCATCCCAGGAAGGGTAGCAGCGGTCCAGCAGGATGCGGGCGTCTCCTCCATCCCCCCGTGACCAGGTTTCCGTCCCGTTAAAGGGAGTCTGTCCGGGAAAAGTACCGGGATCGCCGTCATTCCGGCCGGGCGAATACACATCGGTGATGTGCCGCTGCCCCAGGCCGGTCATTTCCACGATATTGCCGGGATTACGTCCCAGGCCCCAGCCGGCTTCGTCGTACATGGCCTGCTCCAGTTGCACCCGGCGGGCCGGATCCTGGCAGAGATAGTGAGCCAGAATTACCAGCTGCAGGTTTTCATTCGTAATCCAGCGGTTGTCGGAAGCGCTGCGGCGGGAAGGCCGTTCACGCGAAGGCGTCAGATGCTGCTCTTCGGCCTGGGTCTCCACATCGGCCCGGATGCCGTTATACCAGTTGGGATAATGGCGCTCCCACGGACAGATTACATAGGCCACGGCGGCCCAATACTGGCAGTGGGCATTGGTCCAGGCCCCCTGGACAAGCGGGAAGGAGACTTCGGCTGCCGCCATGTCCTCCCAAGCCTTGTCCCCGGTGAGGTTATACAGGAAAGCGGCGGCCATCTGCTTGAAATCCCGGCCCCGGAGCTGCCACTCACCCACCGCCTGGCGGTCGTCCAGCTGGTTCCATTCCTGCTTTTCGGCATAGCGGAAGGCGGTAATGGCTTCATTCCGGTAATAATCCCGCAAGGCCTCGTTTCCGCCAATCCGGAAAGCATCGGCCAGCATGGCGCAGTTGGCGGCATTGGCCCAGGCCGCCATGGTGGTGCTTCCGGCCTGGAACATCATGGTCCAGTCCCTGTCCGGGTTGGTAACTCCCTGGGAATAACCTCCTTCCGCATCACGGATGCTCAGGAAGAAGTCCACCTCGTTGCGCACCTCGTCCAGCAGGTCCGGAATGCCATTGCCGCTTTCCCGGATGCCCAGATCGTCCTCTTCCTGCCGTCCGCCCGTGAGCAGATACGGCACCAGCAGGTCGTAGATATTGCTCACATGCGCCAGGTGCCGGTCCCAGTCCATGGCATCCGAATGGCCGCCCCGAACCTTGTCGTTGACGGGATTGCCCTTGGGCCGATGCTGATAGAAAGAAGAGGCTTCGGCCTTCTTGAAATGCGGTTCATCCCATACGTCACCGCGGTTCTTCCGCCAGTCCGGGTGCCAGGGCTGAAGGTCCGAAAGATACACCTTGAAACCCTCCGGATCGTTTTCCTGGAAACGCGGCTGGCGGGGTACCGGCCACACGCGGGCGGGCTCCATCGGCTCCCCTATCCGCATATAATAGTATCCCCGCACCGAATAGCGGAAGGGCTCCCGGTACAGGTCCCTCTCAATCACGAAGTCCATGCTGCAGCCCACGCCGTCCACCACCAGGCGGTAGCGGCCGGGAGTCGCTTCACGGAAGGCCAGGCTCCACACGGGAGATCCGGTCAAGTTCTTCTTACCAGCCTCATACTCAGACGCTTCCTGCGGTTTCCAGAAGGAGACCTTACCGGCAGCAGTGCGCTTGTTCGTACCCAGGTTATAAAGCCAGACCTGCTTTCCCTCGAAGGAACTGTAATCCCGGGGGCCACCGTCCCCCATCCAGTAGTAAAGGTCGGCCTTTTTGTCCGCCTCCGCGGGCGTATAGCCCAGGATATTTACGTGGATGGCTTCCGAGGGCGTATTCCAGATATCGAAGGTGATCTGGGCCGATGGCCTGTCGGAACCCGCCTCCGCCGGGATGGACACGGTATAGGTGTATCCCTGCTTCATGGCCGATGGCAGGCGCAGGAATATCCAATGGTCCAGTTCGCTCTTGAGCGTATGGTCCGTATTCATGGGTTTGGATTTGCGGAATACCGCAATGGCGGGCTTCCCGGAACTTCCATAGGCCGGATCCTGCCGGGAAACGATGTTCCAGGCGGCCCCGACCGAAGCCGGGTTGAAGCGGGGAAGGAAGGTCTTTAAGGTATCATCCCCCTCCATGAAAGTGTGTCCCAGAAACGCGCTGGGGCCGGTGCCGTTATCCCGGTAACGCACTTCTCCGTCACGGAAATGCAGGACTAAATATTCCTGGTCCAGGGAACGGACTTCTACCAGTTTTGTTGCCCCGCCCAGAAGCGGGAAGCAGAAAAGCAATAATGCCAAAAGAAGGGTCTTACGCATAATCCATTTGTTTTCAAGGGCTTAATTTAGCCATAATAAAACACAATCCAAAACTTTTTGATATGTTTCCATTTATTTGTACTTTTGGATATATGAAATACGTCCTTAATCCGCAGACGCATCCGCACTATAACATGGCCTTCGACGAGAGCCTGCTCAGCAGTCCTCCGCTGGAAGAGCCGGTTTTCTGCCTCTGGCAAAACCGGCCTTCCGTTATTATCGGCCTTAACCAGAGCGCCTATGCGGAGGTGAACCTCCCCTTCCTGGAGGCCAACGGCATAGTGCTGGCGCGGCGGGTAACGGGCGGCGGTGCGGTGTACCACGACTTGGGGAACCTGAACTACAGCATCGCCGGAAGGGCCCGGGACCTGGATGAAGCCGCTTGCCTGCAGTGGGTGGTGGAGACCCTGCGCAGCCTGGGCGTACCTGCCGAACGCACCGGACGCAACGATATCATGGTGGAAGGGCGCAAGTGCTCCGGCTATGCCAAACGGATGGAAAAGGACCGGATCCTGATCCACGGGACGCTGATGTTCGACGTGGACCTGGCCCGGCTCACGGAAGCCCTGGCCGTACCGGGAAGCAAACTATCGGCCGCCGGAATCGCCTCCGTTAGGAGCCGGGTGGCCAATCTGAAGGAATATCTGCCGCAGTTCCCATCGGCCGATACCTTCCGGCAGGCCCTCCAGGAAAAACTGGCCGGGAGCGACGGGGAAATTGTTCCCACCGAATCCTGGCTGCAGGCCGTCCAAAAGATGGCCGATGAAAAGTTTTCCACCTGGGAATGGAACTTCGGCCACTCCCCTTCCGCCGAATTCCAGATGCGCAGGAAATTCCCCTGCGGCACCGTGGAAGCCCGTTTTTCTCTTAAGCACGGCTGCCTGGACGGAGTTTCCTTCGGCGGGGATTTCATCGGCAACCGTCCCGCCGGAGAACTGGCGGAACGGCTGCAGGGTATTCCTTTCCGCCTCCCGGAGCTGGAATGCGCCCTCCGGGAAAGCGGCCTTTATTTTGAGCGGATGACACCCCTGGAAATGGCCGGATTCTTGCTTTCCGGGAAATAATTCAGTAAATTTGTGGGACGTAATGCATTTTTATCATGGAAAGTAAAGGCAAAGTAATTGGTTGGACCATTACCCTTATCATTCTGGCCCTTTTGGCAGGATTCTGCTATTTCAAATTCTGGTGGGTGTTCAGTGACGGCACCAAGACCGGAGAACTCAATTCGCTCACCTATACCGGATATATCTTCAAGACCTATGAAGGGGAGATCATCCTCACCGGATACGGCAACAAAAACAGCAACGGCACCGTCCAGTCCAAGAATTTCAAGTTCTCGGTGGCCGATAAGGAAGTGGCCGAACAGCTTATCCATCTTACAGGGCACCGTGTTACCGTCCACTATAAAGAATACAAAGGCACCCTTCCCTGGCGCGGCTATGAGCGGAGTATCGTAGACACTGTCACGGAATTGGAAATAGCCCCCGAACATACCTACGAACCGGCATCGGAAGAATTATTCCTATAAATCTGTAAAGGAGGAACTATTATGAAACGAATCATTTATCTGGCAGCCATCGCCTGCATGGCGCTGTTTGTTTCCTGCGAAAAAGAAGATGTCGTTTCCCATACGGGAGACGAAACTGGTACGTTATATGGCATCTGGACGCTTACCACCAAGAGTGAGATCACCCAGAAATCGGACGGCGGACAAGAGGTCGATGAGGTGGACTACAGGTCCCGTCACTTCTATCTGTCCCTGAGCGAGTTCCCCTTCCCCCACGCTATCGCCAAGAAAGGGAGCTTCACGCAGTTCGACCTGGATGACGTGGACGTGGATGCAGTAGGATTCACTTATAACGCCGAACAGAAGAAAATCAGTTTCAAGAAAACCCTCTGGCTCTCCGATGACTTTCTCACCTACAATATGCTCCTGAGCGGCACCTACGACATCACCGAACTCACCAAGACCAAACTGGTGCTCCAGCAAAAGGAATTCACCGGCACCACCATTGCCTACACTTATCAGAAGGAAGAAGAATGAAACAGGCCCTGACCTTTCTCGTCGCCGCCCTTATCGGCTGCGCCCTCTTTGCGCAGAACAGCGTCATTGACACCCGTCCCGCCCATGACGGAAAAGACCTCACCATGGAGGAAGCCATCTTCCAGGGTGTTGGTTATGCCCGCGCCGCGGCAGCCTGGATGAACAAGGATTTCTATGTGGTACAAACGCCCGACGGCGTTTTCCAGGGCCGGGTGGGCATCCCCTTCCAGCGCACGCCTTATGTAGCGGAAAGAAGGGAGCGTACCCGTTACAACATGGGGAAAGCGGGCTTTGGCATCCGTACGGAAGGAAATTCCATCTACGGCTTCAAGGACGGGAATGAGTTCCCGCTGGCCGTTTCGGAAGACCGGAACATCGTTTACGGCCAAACCGTGAGCCGGAACGAATTCGGCATCAACGCCGGCTATTACTGGTCACCGCAGGGAAACCGTCTGGCCTTCTACCGCAAGGACGAATCCAAAGTGACGGATTTTCCGCTCCTGGACATCCAGAACCGCACCGGAGAGCTCCGGCTCATCAAGTATCCCATGAACGGGATGGATTCGGAGATTGTGAGCGTCGGCATTTATGACTTCCGCACGGAAAAAACTATCTATCTGCAGGTTACGGACTTTACTGAGGAGCGCTTCATCACCAACATCAGTTGGTCTCCGGACGAGAAATACGTCTATGCGCAGGTGCTGGACCGCAGCCAGCATCACTGCCGGCTCAACCAGTACCGCGTCAGCGACGGATCCTTCGTCCGTACCCTCCTCACGGAGGACAACGACGCCTGGGTGGAACCGCTGGACCCGCTGTATTTCCTGAAAGGCCGCACGGACCTCTTCCTTTACCGGACCGACAACCGGGACGGCTACAGGAACCTGTACCTGGTGGACACGCTGGGTCAGATCCGCCGCCTCACCGCCGTGAATGCCGATGTGGAATACCTGGACAACAACGGAAGCGATGTATACTATACTTCGGCCGAAATTTCGCCCGTGGAGAACCATCTGTTCAAGATTTCCGTATCGCTGGCAGCCAGGGGCGGACTCAAGAAAGCCCAGTTCGGCAAGCCCGTCCGGCTCACCCAGGGCCGCGGCTGGCACTCCGTGAGCCTGAACGAGGACCTCGGCTGGTTCATGGATACCCGCAGCAACCTTAACACGCCGCTGGACATTACCGTCTGCAGTACGGACGGCAAGCAGTCCTTCCCGGTCATCAGCCTCTCGGACCCGCTCTCCGCATACGCCTCCTGCCAGGTGGAACTGGGCACAGTCCCCAGCGCCGACGGCCTGTACGAGAATTATTACCGGCTCATCTATCCCAAGGATTTCAATCCGGCCAAGAAGTACCCTGTGATCCTCTACGTTTATGGAGGCCCGCACACCCAGCTGGTTCAGGACTCCTGGCTGGGTCAGGTCAGGATGTGGGAAATGCTCATGGCCCAGAAGGGTTATCTGGTGTATATCCAGGACAACAGGGGCACGCCCAACCGCGGCGCAGCCTATGAGAAGGCCATAAACCGTCGCTGCGGACAGGAAGAGATGAAGGACCAGATGGTGGGTATCAACCGGCTCCGCAGCCTCCCCTATGTGGACGCAGAGCGTATCGGCGTACATGGCTGGAGCTATGGCGGCTTCATGACCATCTCCCTCATGACCACCTATCCCGATGTGTTCAAAGTGGGCGTGGCCGGCGGCCCGGTCATCGACTGGAAATGGTACGAAATCATGTACGGAGAGCGCTACATGGACAATCCGGAAACCAATCCGGAAGGCTTCCAGGAAACCTCTCTGATAGAGCATGCCAAGAACCTGAAGGGCAAGCTCCTCATCTGCCAGGGCGCCGTGGACAACACCGTGGTGTGGGAACACAGCCTCAGTTTCATCCAGGAGTGCATCGACAGGGAAATCCCCGTAGACTACTTCCCTTACCCCATCGCAGAGCATAACGTGCGGGGACGCAACCGTATCCATCTGATGGACAAGGTAACCCAGTACTTCGAAGATTACCTTTGATGCACCCCAAGTTCATCCTCTTCGCATCGGCCGATAAGCCCCTTGCCGGAACCTTTGTGTATGGAATGACCTTCCAGCACAAGGACCTGGTGAAGGGCTACGGGAAGGTGCACGGCGGCGGCTGGTACCAAAAGGATGACAAGCACAAAACCATGACCCTGTACGGCAGTTCCGGGGATTATGGGCAGCCGGATTTCAATTTCCTGAACCGTATCCCTTCGGAACTGAAGGGATACAGGTTTATCTTCACCCCCATACAGGGCCTGCCGGGCAATGAATTGCCCCTGGATGATGTGGAGTGGGTCTAGCCCTATTTGAAGTGTCCCAGTTTCTGGGAAGGCAGGGAGATCTTGAGTTTAAAGGTGGTTTTCCCCTTGTAGTACACCACGTCCAGCGTGGTGCCGTCGTTCTCGAAGAAAATGGAGCGGATGTATTTGTCCGTCCGCTTGTCCTTACACACGGGTTCACACCAGATCAGGTTCACATCTCCGCTCTTGCGTTCCACCTCGCAGAGGACCGTATAACCGCGGATGTCCAGCTGCGCCACGCTGCTGGTCTTTCCCCTTTCCTTCCTGGCCGACTGGCAGGCCTGGGCGATGGAAGACTCCGGATCCAGGCGGCCGAATACCAGTTTGGTCGCCGTCGTTTCGGCCTTGGGATTCTTCTCCAGCCACCAGCGGATGGATTCGTCCGTGAGCAGATCGGCCTTGGAGATCTGGACCAGGCCAGGGTTCTCCCGAAGCTTGTTGACCAACCAGGCCATTTCGGCCGATGAGGCCACGTTTTCCATCATCTCCGGGCTCTGGCCCTCGATCTTAAGGGAATCGGCCGACAGGGCATTCCCGTAAAACAGGGCCTGGTACAGCAGGTCTTCCTCCGGAACATACAGAGCCTCAACGTATTCCTTATATCCGTTGCGATAGGCGAAATACACGTAATTGCGCTTGGCATTGAACGGGGTGACTACCTCCATCGGCGACATCAGGATGAGAGAATCCGGCGGAGTGTCCTCCATGGTGTATACATCCAGGCGACGCACCTCCTCCAAGTTTCCCTCCGGCGTCAAGAAGCGGAGGGACAGGTCCTTGTCCAGGGCCAGCACATGGTCTACCTTATCCTTTTTCCAGCCCACCGCGTCCATGGCGGGTCCTGCCACGGAGAGCGCAGCCTCCTTGGTAATCTTGCTGAAATTGGCATCTACATACTCCAGATACAGCAGGGAGTCCTTCATCTGCTGCACTTTGGGTACATAGATGGACTTGGGATACTTCTTGAGGAACTTATCGGCCGCCTGAATGGTGGGATTCTTCATGGTGTTCCCATACAGTTTTTTCTCGGCCCGGGACTGGGCGTTCAGGCAAAGGGGCAGCAGCAAAAGTCCTGCAAGCAGAATGGCTCTTAGTGTCTTCATTACTGCAAAGATAAGAAAAAATAGTTTATCTTTGTAAGAGCTAATAACCCACAACCATGAAACGCAGGACCTTTATCAAGCTGGCGGCCATCACCCCTGTTGCAGCAGCTGCCCTTAACCCCATGAATCTTGCCAAAGGACAGATTCCTCCGGGAGGACGTCCTGCGCGCGGCGGATTCCCGCCCCGGGACCAGGGTCCCACTGAATATGTACCCACCGGCCCCGGCATCCAGGTAAGGTTCCTGGGAACCGGCGGCGCCGACTGGAGGGGGCCGGCGGAGAACGGGGAACTGCGCCGTCACGCCAGCATCCTGGCCGACGGAAAAGTACTGTTCGACTACACCGCCACATCGGCCGATATGATTCCGGAAGGCGTTCATCCTCAAGTGATTTTCTACACCCACTCCCATAACGACCATTATGAGCCCAAGCCGGCCCTGGAACTGGGCATCCGGCGCGTATATCTTAGCGAGACCTGGCTGGAACGGGCGACCAGGGACTTCCAGCGGGCTGCCGAACAGACTGGGATGCCCATGCCGGAGATCATCCCCCTAAAGCTGGGACAGACTGTGGAACAGGACGGGATTAAGGTAACTCCCCTTCCGGCTAACCATGCTTCCAATCACGTGGACGAGGAGACTTTCATCTATCTGATAGAGAAGGACTCCACCCGGCTGCTCTATGCAACGGATACCGGCGGACTCACCGCCAGGGCCACCGGATACGCCGGCATCGGCCAGTTCTCCTTTGAACGGAAGTTCCTCACCGGCATCATCATGGAAGCCACCATGGGCGTGGGCTACAAGGAAGACCAGCGCATCTTCTCCCACTCCAGTGTGGACCAGGTGGCCAGTACGGTCAGAGTCCTGTCAGAAAGCAGAAAATACCTCCCGGTGGAAGGGCAGAAGGTCTATATCACCCACCTCTCCAAAACCGCTCATACAGGCTCCCAGGAGGAGATTGAGCGGAGCCTCCCCGCCCCCCTCAGCTGCGCCTACGACGGCCTGGAAGTGCTGTTCAGGTAAAAAGATTTGCAGAATCAGATTATTTCACCTATCTTTGCAATCCATTTCGAGGGCATAGCTCAGTTGGTTTAGAGCGCTTGCTTGACAGGCAAGAGGTCCGCAGTTCAAATCTGCGTGTCCTCACAAAAGAAAAGAGACGTTTACAGATTGTAAGCGTCTCTTTTTTCCCAGTTAATCTTCTTCCCATTCCCGACCGGCGATGCCCGGATTAAAAATAAATGAGTCTCTGGACGAGCAAATGATGCCGATCTCACCATCCATTTCCATGATCAAGGTTTCAGGTTTGATGTATTCTGCTTTCATAATTTATCGTTCATTAAGGGTTGACGGGGATGATGATCGGAATCCAGGGAGCATAGAAGTCTTTTCCGTTGGGATGCTTCATCTTGTCCATCCGGACATTGATGACATTCGTCTTGTTGAAGCCGAAACCGTTTTTCATTGCCAGCGGGATGAAAACTTCTTCGACATTCTCCTCAGTACCGTTGGCGGTCGCATCGGCGTTCCGCTGGTCCAGGATGCTCTGAAGGACGACATTCCTGTTCCACTCTTCATCGGTCGGAACAATCATGCTGAGCATCTTATCGTACATCCAGTCGTCATTGTCCGTTGACAAAAGTCCCTCATAGAAATCGACATACATTTCTTTCGCTTCTTCAATGTCTTCCTCATCAGATTCTTCGTCCAGACCAATAAAGTCATAGAAGGTAGGTGTAGAATTAGTGTGGTATTCGAAAGCCTGACAAGTGACGCCGATGTAGCTGTTGTTCAGCGGATGTCCCTCAGTACCATCCGAATCCCATGGCGTGGGTTTGTGAGGCATAACATAGACCTCACCGACCAGGTTCTCGTCGATATAGTTGTCATCAAGCGCGATGAACGAATCCACAGGACCAGGAGTAAACACCACCGGATTCTTCAACCTGATCACGATGTCCTTATATTCAGCATCTTCCGGATCGACGGTCCACGGGTTGGTGGCATAATAGGCGAAATCGAAAGTGCCCTTGGTGGCGATATGGTGCAGCGTGATTTTGGTAACCGTGATATGCAGATCATTCTCTCCGCCACGCGCATCTTTGTCGAAACCAATCTTGAACTTAACCGATGAGAGGGCATGCTTGAAGAGCAACGACACCGGCGTGCCGGCTTCGTTGTCCTCGCTAAGGGCGACCAGCAAGTCCTTCTGCTCACTGACATCGGCCGGGGCGGTGTACACGAACTTCCCGTCGGTGATAGTCGGTGCGTCGTTCGTGTTGTCACAGGTCGCATAGAAGCTGTGCGTGTCCGTGCCGGCAGGCCATGTGAGGTCTTCATGCCCCGTGGCAACCCAGCCGTCACCGGGCTTCGTGAACAGGAAATTATCAATCCACTTGTTGGAAGCACCCTGAACGCCGACCATATTGAAAGAACTGATGGTAGAGATCTCCGCGCCACGGGTCCCGACTTCGTTCGCAACATTTACGACAAAAGGTATCCCCGGGCTGGATTCTTCCAGAGATGGAATAACTCCGGGGAATCCCTCTTTTGAGCAACCTGCCAAAACCGCTGAAACCGCCAGAGCGAGGGATAACAAATGGAAAAATGCTTTCATTGGCCTGAATATAAGCTCACAAAATAACATAGGGTAATACACTAATAACTGTTAAACACTCCAAATATAAGTAAATTTCCCCAAACATTCATTTTGTATGCGTCCAAAAGATGTTCAGGGAAAATTAATAATTGCAGTTCTCCGTAAAAACTGGATTGGCGGCAAATCTGGATACTCTGTCAGGGGCAGTGCTCACACTCCGTACGGATTTCCGGACGGGCGCTTATCGGATGGAGGGGCTTTGACGGCGAACTCCTCCTTATACGGTCCTTCGGCCCGTAACGTTCGTCAAACAGACGCCGTCATCCGCTTTGCGGAACAGCCCCTCCATCCGGCGCCCTATTGTCCGGAAATCCAAACTCCGCTTAGAGCAGCTGCCCCTGACATTTAAACCGTCCTTTCCGCTTCTTTCCTTGCAAACATCTCATTCAATCCCTCGCGGACACGGTCTATTACATCGTCAACAGTACTAGCCCTGGCCAAATCTGCTTCCGGAGCATTGTCACGAAGTGTCTCCAGATGAACATTCTTTCTGCCTCCCATTTCCCTTACAAAAGCCTCCAACTTCTTTGATGGCTTTTTAACCATTATGTCGATTCGCGTATACGCCATAATCGTTCTGTTTTCCACAAAGGTAGTAACTAATCCTTTTTCTCAAAAAACTATTATTACACTACCCATATACCGTTATCTTCATCCACAAAAACGGCCTCTAACGCGGACAAGCCTGTGTGCACCGGTGATTATTCTGCATAACGGTGTGTCACAAGCATCATAAACCTTTGAGCCCACGAAAACTTATTACTGCATATTCCTCCAGGATGCACTCCGTAGAGCAAAAAATGTTGGTCGAAAGCCTGGTTGTTATTATGGTAGTATTACCCCACCCAGTGGTGGAAAAGGTGTTGCTATTTACATGAGTCCGAGCTGTATTCTATAGTGGTCAAAAAATCCCACCAGCCCCATTTCTGAGACTAGTGGAATAATGTAACGCATCAAACTGGAATTATCGACATTGTTTATTCTGTAACAGGTCGAATGGAGCAGCCAAAACAACGATCAAATAGAGCAATAAACTCATCGCTATCACCGAAGAACTCAATCAAAGCGGCAGACGGACGCTCACTTGAAAGAGTAGTAGACCAATAATACCCTTCTATCCCAATACTACTATTATTTGTAATGCTTTGACAACCAGCAGCAGGGAGAAAGATAGATTTGTCCGTATACCCGGCTTTATTACTAGTAATAATTTGCCCTGCAATCCCCGTTCCGTAATAATTGTTTGTCCAGATCCAAGTACAATTCTCTCTTAGCTCGTTCCATTCTAATTTAGTGGGAATTCTCCATGCGCCACCAAGTTTAGTATGAGCAGCATCATCCGACAATTCAAGTTCTAGATTATTATCAGGGCTGCCAGTTCCATTCCAATAATTCGACTTTTTTTCTTGACAATATTTTGTTAGTTTCCTTGAATCCCCATTACACCATTTGTATGTATCCCAATAATAACTATTCTTTGGCTCTATCTCACCCCATGCATAATAATACCCATACTCCTCTGGAGCCAAAGCACCAAGATTTGCATCAGCCCATTTTACAGAAAGGCCAAGATCTACCGGAGCAGATGCAGTAAATGTCACATTTACCGTACAGCAAGCAGATACCAATCCTTTAGCCGTGCGCATTGTCGCAGTGATAACAGCACTGCCCTTTGCTTTCCCTTCAATTGTGCAGTGCAATTCATTATTGTGAGAAACAGTAACAATTGAAGGATTATTGCTGGACCAGTTAATAATACTAACATCAGATGCGTTCTCTGGGAACACAGAAAGTGATAATTCGCATTTTTCGTGCTCCTGAAGGACAACCTCCGTTTTATCAAGCGAAATCTTTGATACTACAAATAACCAATCGCTTCTCCATAATAAGTCTTAGGATTGCCATACTCTACGTCAAGCCGACTACCAGCAGCCGGAATGAAAATTGATTTATCTTTATAACCTTCTTTATTACTGGTAATTTCGTACCCATATACACCATTTCGGGTCGTCCAGACCCAGGTACACTCGTTTACAAGTTCTTTTGTTTCTGACCAAGTTGGTATACGCCACTCATTTCCCAATTTAGCATGTGCAGCATCATCCTGAAGGTCTAAAATGGCAATGTTGTCAGTTTGGTTATATTTTGTACAAGACAAAGAAGGACTATCATACCATTGATAAGAGGCCCAACAATAACCATTCTCCTTGCCTGGTTTCCAAACAGCGTTTTTTGCCTGAGCGTATCCATCTTCATAGTAAGGATCCTTCTCGCCCCAAGCATAGTAGTCTCCGAATTCCTCTGGTGATGTTGCCCCAAGATTTACATCAGCCCATTTTACTGAAAGGCCAAGATCGATAGCCTCTATTCTATAGGATTTTGTAACAAACACTTTACACTTTGCCTCCTGCTCACCAGCTTTAGCTATAATGAATACCTCTCCTTCTTTGACAGCTGATACCTTACCATCTTCTACTTTAGCAACAGAAGAATCTGACGTACTCCAGATAATGGTTTTATTTGTGGCATTATCTGGTTTGATGGTCGCAATAAGTGTTTCAGATTCTCCTTCGGCAAGAAAAAGTTCTGTCTTATTCAATTCAATAGAGGATACTTCTACACCCCTTTTATTCACCACGATACTGCAAGTTGCGGACTTGTCACCAACTGTAGCAGTAATCGTAGAAGATCCCTCAGAGACAGCAGATACTAGGCCGTTATTGCTTACGGTTGCAACTGACTGTTTAGAGGAACCCCAGATAACCGATTTATCCGTTGCACTTGACGGTGAAATGGATACTTGTAATTGTAGCGTTTCTCCTTCAATCATTTCCGCTGTAGACTGACTAAGAGACACTGAAGTTACGGCAATCTCTTCCGGTGTCTTTTCGCATGCCCATAAAAATATAACAGCTAGAACGAGAAAAAGAACCTTTTTCATAGTATAGGGATTCTTATGTGGTTATCAATTAAGTGCTTCATACAAAGATAGTAATTGTTTTTTATTATTCGATGAGGTCCTACTGTTTTATAAGTTTTGCCGCCAGTACACACAGAAAGCCCTGGAGGGCCGATTGGGTGGATTGGCGGCAAGAAAAATGGCTAAAAACAAATAAAACAATGCCGCCAATACATACAGAATGCACTGAAGGCATTATTTCTGGATTGGCGGCAAATCTGGATAGTCTGTCAGGGGCAGCTGGTCTAAGCGGAGTTTGGATTTCCGGACAAGAGGGCGCCGGGTGGAGGGGCTGTTCCGCGAAGCGGATGACGGCGTTTGTTTGACGAACGTTACGGACCGAAGGGCCGTAAAAGGAGGAGTTCGCCGTCAAAGCCCCTCCAGCCGATAAGCGCCCGTCCGGAAATCCTCACGGAGCGTGAGCACTGCCCCTGACAGCACTACAATTCCTGCTTTTTGGGAGAGGTGGTATTTCTGATGTGGGGATCTCTCCCACATAAACCCCCGTTCAACACACTCTAGGGCATAATTTATGGGAGAGGTCTGGCACTTGGAACACCCACCTCTCCCATAATTAACAAAAAAGTGTTTAAACGCGCTATTTCTCCAGCTTGGATTTGGCGTAGTCCAGGGTGAGTTTGAAGCTCTTCTTCCGTGTGGAAGGGGCGTCAAACATGGCATCGGCCATTACGCGTTCACAGATGGAACGGAGGCCGCGGGCGCCCAGCTTGTTCTGGATGGAAGTATCCACGATGAGGTCCAGCACTTCCGGGGCAATCTCCAGTTTCATCCCATCCATCTCGAAAAGCTTCTCGTACTGGCGTACAATGGCATTTTTGGGTTCCACCAGGATACGGCGGAGCGACTCACGGTCCAACTGGTCCAGATAGGTGATGACCGGCAGGCGGCCTACGATTTCCGGAATGAGACCATAGGAACGGAGGTCCATGGCATCCACGTA
>JAEEQF010000138.1 GCA_016285175.1 Bacteroidales bacterium | reverse complement strand
TACTCGGCCACGGCAACCCCCTTACCCTTCACGGTGTCACCCACCTTGAGGTCGGCGGAAAGAGCCTCCCACGGGTGCGGGGTGAGCTGCTTGAGACCCAGGGCAATACGCTTCTGCTGCTCGTTGAAGTCCAGGACAACCACGTTGATCTTCTGGTCCAGGGCAACCACCTCTTCCGGATGGGAGATGCGTCCCCAGCTCAGGTCCGTGATGTGGATGAGACCGTCCACACCGCCCAGGTCTACGAACACACCGTAGTTGGTGATATTCTTGACCACGCCTTCCAGCACCTGGCCCTTCTCCAGCTTGGAGATGAGTTCGGCACGCTTGAGCTCCTGCTCGGCCTCCAGAAGGGCCTTGTGGGAGACTACCACGTTGCGGAATTCCTGGTTGATCTTCACAATCTTGAAGTCCATGGTGGTGTCCACGAACACGTCGTAGTCACGGATGGGCTTGATGTCGATCTGGGAGCCCGGGAGGAAAGCCTCGATACCGAACACGTCCACGATCATGCCGCCCTTGGTGCGGGTCTTTACATAACCCTTCACCACCTCGTTGTTTTCGTAAGCGGCGTTAACCATATCCCAAGATTTGAGCTGACGGGCTTTCTTGTGGGAAATTACCAGCTGACCCTTGCGGTCTTCGGCGCTCTCCACCAGCACTTCCACCTTGTCACCCACCTTCAGGTCCGGGTTGTAACGGAATTCGGGAGCGGAAATGACACCTTCGCTCTTGGCGCCGATGTTCACGACCACCTCACGCTTGTTGATGGCGGTAACGACACCTTCCACCACCTCGTTTTCGGTGACCTTGGAAAGGGTCTGCTCGTAAGCAGCCAGGGTAGCTTCCTTGTTGCCGGTCTCTGCACCTTCGTTCTCGAAAGCGTCCCAGTCAAAATCCTCGGGAGCCACGGAAGCGTTGAGAGCAGCCTTCTTGGCGGCCTTGGGGGCCTCGGCCACAGGAGCCTCAATCTTGGTTTCTTCTGCGACAGGAGCCTCTACCTGAGCCTCTTCTGCCACGTTCTTAATTTCTTCAGACATAAAATTTTGGTTGAAAAAACTAGTAGTTAAACATTATTTCCTGAGCTTTTGCCGGGACGCAAAAATGCGCGCCCGGGAAAAAAGCGCGCAAAGATAAGTATAAATATTTGATTTTACAAGCGTTTAGTCAATCTTCGGTTCGGGATCCGTGCGGACAAACTTATAGTCCTCATCGTAGACGTCCAACTTGCCGTCGTGGCGCCACATGAGGGGGCCGTCGTTCCAGCTCCAAAAACCCTTGTATTTGAGGGGAATGGCCAGGGTGCCGTCAGGTATGATAATACCATAATTCCGGTCATCCTTGGATACCATCCAGCCGCCACCTATCTCTTCCGCGTGGGTGTATTCAAACGGCTGTTTAATCTTTCCGTCCAGGCTCAGCCAACCCAGTTTGTCTCCCTTGATAAAGACAGCGGTATCGTTTTCCAGTGAGCAGAAACCTCTGTATTCGTCATATTCGAAAGGAATTCTCACCCGGCCGTCATAGCCGCACGCTCCTGCACGCACCTTTCCACCCACCTGAGTCTCCAGGAAAATGATGTCATAATCGAAGAAATCGGCCCGGGTATAGGCATACTTGAAGGGAATAACCACCTTGCCGTCGTAATTGATGGCGCCCCAGGTGAAACCGGTATCTCCCTGCTGGCTGGCCCAGGTGAAGTTATCTTCGCTCATCGAACCGTAGATGGGCTCTTCCGTAACCAGGTAAAGGCCACCGCCGATATCCTTGAATCCGGTATAGGCCTTTTTGTTAACGGCAATCTGGGTAACTCTTTTCAAAAGGGCGGCAGGATCCACACTCAGGCTCGCTTCCGGGTTCTCCATACCCTGCAACTCCTTTTTGGACTCCTCAAACTGCTTGAGGGCCTCTTTGTAGGCATCGGCGAATTCAGGGTGCTCCTGGGCCATCTTCTTCAGCTGCGCCAGGGATTCCTCCATCTCCTTAAGGCTTTCCGGAACAATCTCATTCACAACCATTTGGCCAAACTCAGTGGAAAAGGTCTTCATATCTTCCACAACATCCTCGTGCTGCTCGGCCACGGCCTCGTCAATGAGCAAATACTGCTGCAAGGTGTTGGTTTTGTCTTTCTGCCCAGTAGCCGCATAATGCAAAGCCGTCACATTTACCCATTGCACTTCGCGCTCTTCCTGCGCACTGGCGGGCAGGACGGCACAAAAGGCAAAAACCGCCAAAACAGCGTAACTCCAAAAACGTGTAATCATGTTGTATGTAATTGGTTATTAGTGCTCAGGAAAACGCCTACAGCATCTTCTTCCGGCGGAAGAGAATCCATACCAGCAGGCAGCTGAGGGCCATGAGGCCGATGATGATGACCCAGTTCCAGATGTTGGCGTTGGGCTCATCGGCCGAAATGATAGGCAGGCGCACGTTCATCCCGTAGAAACCGGCAATGAGAGTGGGCGGCATGAGGAAGACGCTCACTACGGCCAGGATCTTCATAATCTTGTTCTGCTCCAGGTTGATAAGACCCACAACGGTATCCTGGAGGTATTCCAGACGCTCGAAGCAGAAGTTGGTGTGGCTGAGGAGGGAACTGATATCCTGCAGGAGTACGTTCAGGCGGTTCTCCAGGGTGCGCGGCACCTTGGTGGAACGCATAAGGTTGGAGATAAGACGCTGTTTATCAACCACGTTCTCCCGCACGATCATGGTGTTCTCCTGCATCTGGGAAATGTCGATGAGGAGTTCCTGGTCAATGTCCTCCTGGTCATTGATCTGCTTGGCGTACTGGGAGATTTCCTTGGACAGGAGCTCGATCATATCGGCATCCAGGTCCACACGTTGATCCAGGATGCTGGCAAAGACGCTGAATCCGGAAGGATACTGTTTGGGATTTACCTGCAGGCGGCGCTGCAGCTCCGTAAACGAGCGCAGGGGCACTTCCCGGAGCGTCGTGAGGGTATCGTCCACGATGGTGAACGACACAGCCTGCATCATGTATTCATCCGGACCCGGAGTGAGGAAGTTGGTGTTGGCGAAGATGGCGTCGTCGGTCTCGAAGTAACGGGACGATGACTCAATTTCTTCGGCCTGTGCCCGGCTTTGGATCTCCGTACCCAGGAATGCCTCCACGGCGCGTTTTTCTTCACCGCGGGGATCCACCAGGTCTATCCAGACCACGGCCTCCAAGTCCAGCTTCGGGAATTCTTTCTCCGACTGGGAGACTAAGATTTTTCCGTTTTCCTTGTAGAAGATACTCAGCATATCTCTTTTCTGTTTTAGCTCCGGGCCAGTCGCACCGGATGGAGTTTATACCTATAACCAGCTGACATTACGGAAAAGTCAGCCTGCAAAAGTACGGAAAAAACTTGAAAATCCAAGCCCTTCGGGCTATTTTTCGTACTCCGTGGGGTCGAATCCCTCCAAAGCCTCCTTGCGCTCCACGCAGGTGCCGCATTTGCCGCAGTGCTTCTCACCGCCCTTGTAGCAGGAATAGGTAAGGGAATAATCTATGCCGATGGCCTTCCCCCGCAGGGCGATATCCCGCTTGGTGAGCTTGCAGTAAGGAGAAATCACTTTCACACCGTTGTACGTGCCCGCTTCCGTGGCCCTGCCGAAGGCCTCCACGAACTCCGGACGGCAGTCCGGATAGATGGCATGGTCCCCGCTGTGGTTGGCCAGCATCACGGCATCCAGTTCATAACTCTCTGCCAGGCCGGCCGCCACCGCCAGCATGATGCCGTTGCGGAAAGGCACCACCGTGCTCTTCATGTTTTCATCGGCATAGTGACCCTCCGGAATGTCCCCGCCGGAGAGGAGCAGATCGCTCTTGAAATACTCGCCGATAAAGCCCAGCGGAATTACCAGGTGCTTCACGCCCAGGCGTTTACAGTTCTCCCTGGCGTAAGCGATTTCCCGGGCGTTGTGCTTGGAACCATAGTCGAAGGTGACGGCCAGCGCAATACTGTCCCTGTATTCATACAGGAGCGTGGTGCTGTCCAGGCCGCCGGAATAAATCAATACAGCTTTCATAGGCCTTCCTTCATTTTCTCCACAGCTACACGGGCGCTGGCAACGGCTTCCACCACAGACTTCGGACCCAGGCAGAAGTCTCCGGCCACCCACACATTGGGATATCCGTGCACGCGCTGGGATTCGTCCAGCATCGGCCATCCATCCTCTCCCAGCACGGCTGCGGAGCCCTGGAACAGGCCGAAATCCGGCGTTTCGCTGATGGCGGTGATGAGCGTGTCGCATTCCACAAAATGGTCCGTGCCCTCGATGATGCGGGTAATCACGCGGCCGCCATCCTCCGGCACCACGTTTTCGCAGTCACGGAACACCACGCCGCCGTCCTTCCCCTCCACCGGGGCCTGGAACACCTTGAACCGTAC
>JAEEQF010000137.1 GCA_016285175.1 Bacteroidales bacterium | reverse complement strand
TGGAGCGAGCAGCATCACGGCATCCAGGAAAAAGCGGCCAAGGGAGACACCACCTTCGTGTATCACATTGATACCAACCAGGAGCTGGCGTCGCGGCTCAAGGGCCACCTGATGCTGGTGCACGGAGACCAGGACAACAACGTGAACCCGGCCAACTCCATCCGCGTGGTGGACGCCCTCATCAAGGCCAACAAGCGCTTCGAGTTCGTACTCCTGCCCGGCCAGCGCCACGGCTTCGGCAATATGAACGAATACTTCTTCTGGAAGATGGCCGACTGGTATTCCCGCTGGCTCATCGGCGACAAGAAGGAGCATGAGATTGACATCGCGGAACTGAACAACGATTAACAGAGCCCCCCCTTATGGACTGGATTGTTACGGAAATAGACGGAAAGGTTGCCTCCATTGCGGCCGATTATCGGAATTTCAAACGCATTGCCGCGGAGGTGGCCGCCCTGCCGCCGGAATCCGTAGGTTCGGTGGGAACCCGGAAAATCTCCACGGAAGAGTTGGTGGAGGCCGCGCAGTTCCTCACCTGGGAAGACCTTCGCCTGTTTGGCTCGGACTTCCAGAAAAAGGTTTGGAAAGGCCTTTACGACCTTTCCCACGGCACGGAGGAGCTTCGGCTGTACAGCTATTCGGAGCTGGCCGCCAAGGTGGACAATCCGCTGGGCGTGCGGGCCGTGGCCCATGCCGTAGCCATGAATCCGGTGGCCTATATCATCCCCTGCCACCTTATTGTTCCCAAGGAATCCATGGACAAGGTGAACGACATCCGGGCCACGGCCCTGAGCACCCTGTTCAAGGGAAGCGACCTGTACCTGCTCAACTCCATCGACGTGGGCGAGTACGCCTACGGGTCGGAACTAAAACGGGAACTCATTAAACTGCAACTGGGTAAATGATACTGGAAGCCTGCTGTGGAAATCTGGAAAGCGTGCACGCCGCCGTTACTGGCGGCGCGCCGCGTATTGAGCTGTGCTCGGCCCTGGAGTTGGACGGGCTCACCCCTTCCTGGGATGTGCTGCAGAAAGCCCGCAGGCAGTATCCTTCCCTGGTCATCCACGTTCTCATCCGCTCCCGTGCGGGAGATTTCTGCTATTCGGCGGAAGAAGTTTCCGAAATGGCCGCCCAGATAGAAAAGGCGTTGGAGCTGGGGGCCGACGGCATCGTGGTGGGCGCCCTTACGCCTTCCGGCGATGTGGACCTTCCCGCCCTGCAGCGTTGGATGGGGGTTGTGGACGATTGGATGCTGGCCAAAGGTTTTGAGGCCGGCGGCTGCCATTCTTGTATGGACGCCTATTTCTTCCAGGGACTGGTAAAACGGCCTTCCGTCACCTTCCACCGGGCTTTTGACGCCTGCCGGGAGCCGTTCCGGGCGCTGGAGGATCTCATCGGAGCGGGTTGTAACCGCATCCTCACTTCCGGGCAGGCGCCCACGGCGCTGGAAGGGACCGCCCTTCTGAAGGAGCTGCGCCGGAAGGCCGACGGCCGCATCGGCATCCTGCCCGGCGGCGGCATTACGCCGGAGAACGCACGGGCCATCCTGGAGGCAACGGGCTGCACGGAACTCCACGCATCGGCCTCCATAAAAAAAGAGGGCCGCAAAGTTACCTCTGCAGCCCTCGTATCGGCTATCAACGCTATTTTACAGTAATCTGCGTCTTCTTGGCAATGAGCCGGTTGTAGCGGTCCAGGACCTCGTCCACCACATCTTCCCAGGAACGGACGATGGAACGGGAAGCCGTTACGCCCACGCGGTGCACGCGTTCCGGATCGGCCAGCAGTTCCCGCAGGCGGGAGACAAAGGCGTCCAGGTTGTTGGGCACCAGGAAGCCGTTTTCCCCATCCTTGAGGATGGTGGCGGCCGTGGACTCGTCTATCATCACGGAAGGCGTGTGCAGGGCGGCCGCCTCGCGCACCACCAGCGGCGCATTGTCGTACAGCGAAGGGAACAGGAACAGGTCGGCCACCGCATAGTAGCGCGTGATATCGTCGCGGTTGGTGAGCATACCCGTGAAGGTGACGTGCCCGTCCAGGCCTTTTTCCCGCACCAGGTCCTTCATCTCTTCGGCCGCATAGCCGGTTCCCACGAAGAACATCCTGAATTTCAGGTCTTTGATCTTCTCCAGGCCGTCTATGATGAAGCGTACGTTCTTCTGCCAGATGTGCTGGCCAACGAACAGGAAGACGAATTCGTCCGGGCCGATGCCCAGGGCCTTCCGGGCCTCGGCAAAGTAGGAGTCCGGATAATCGGCCACCAGGTCGCTGCCGTTCTCCACCACCTCCACGGGGCCTTTGTAGCCGTATTCGCGGATTACATCCACCACCGATTCCTGCGGCACCCATACTTCGTCGGCCTTGTCGAAGAATTCCATGGTTACCTTCAGCATCTGGTCCACCACAAAGTCCGAAGGGATAATCTTGGCGTAATCATCCCGGAACTTGGAATGGAAGGTGGCCACCAGGGGAATGCCCTGGGCCTTGGCCACGCTGGCTGCCACCCGGCCCGAGGTAAAGGGCGAATGGGCGTGCACCAGCTTGAATTTTCTCATAGAAAGCCGGGTTAAGAATACCGGGTCTATCTGTGCCACGCCGGTCACATAAGGCTTGCGGAACGGAACGGGCACAGAAAGATAATCCAGCACCTGGTAGTCCAGGGATTTATAATCGGCTCCATACACATTGGGGGTGATGACGCTCACCCCGCCAACCTTCTTCTGCATCCAGTAGGCGTAGTTCTGTACGCACACCGCCACTCCGTCCATTACGGGAGGGAAGGCTTCACTGGCAAGGAGAATGTTGGAGTCTTTTGTCCAGGCCATATCCTACTGCAGCGTACCGGCTTCGGCCTCCTTCACCATTTCTTCGTTGGCGGTGATGAAGATTTCCACGCGACGGTTCTGGGCGCGGCCGGCCTCGGTGTTGTTATCGGCCACCGGGAAGTTGAAGGAAAGGCCCTCAGCACTCATGCGGTCCTTGGCGATACCCTTGGTAAGGAGGTAACTCTGCACGGATTCGGCACGCTGGTTGGACACTTTCTGGTTGGCCTGGGCGCTGCCCACGTTGTCCGTGTGGCCATAGATGGCGAAGTTGGTCTCCGGCATATCGGCCATCTCGGCGGCGAACTTGTCCAGCTGGTTTTTAGCCGTCTGTTTCAGGGTGGACTTGTTGAAGTCGAACAGGATACCGCTGTCGAAGGTGACCTTGATGGCCTTGAGGCCGTTAACGTCCGTAACCGTCTCTACCTGGGCGTTCTCCAGCTCTGCCAGTTCGGCAGCCTTTTCGTCCATTTTCTTGCCGATGGCTACGCCGGTACCGGCACCTACGACACCGCCCACGGCAGCACCGATGGCGATGGCCGAACCGTCACCGCCCAGCAAATATCCCAGACCGGCACCGATGGCCGCACCGGCGCTTGTGCCGATAATGGCGCCGGAACCCGTTTTGGACATACCGCAGCCCACCAGAAGGGCGCCGCAAACAAGAAGGGAAAGGATTTTTTTCATAATAAATCTATTTTTAGCGTTTGTCAACTACAAAGACAGTATCGGCCCGATCCGTGTACAGAATGCCGTCCAGGTGGTCGCATTCGTGCTGGAAGATGACGGCCGTGAAGCCGTGGACGGTGTCTTTCCGGGGCTGAAGGGTTTCCCGGTCTATGTACGAAACCAGCACGGAACGGTATCGGGAAACGTACCCGCGCAGCCCGGGCAGGGACAGGCAGCCCTCCGGCCCGCGCTCTTTCTCTCCCCACAGGCTGTCCAGCCGGACGTTCAGGTAGCATTCGAACGGCTCCCCTTCCTTGTCCAGGCGCTGGACGCAGATGATGCGCCGGCCGATACCCACCTGCGGGGCGGCAATGCCCACGCCGTCCTGCGAGGGGTCCTGCACGGTGGTGAGCATCTTGTCCAGAAGGACCTGCAGCCGCTCCGAGCGGAGTTCCCGGGCCGACAGATCCTTGCTGGGGGTACGCAGAACCGCACTGTCCCCAGGCGTGGTGGTAACGTACATCACAGCACCGGACTGGTCTATGATGCGCCGTTCGGCCCGGGTGAAAGGTCTCCTGCCGGAGAGCAGGAACACCACCACAAGCGCCAGCGCCACAACGAGGGGCACCAGCAGCCGGCTGTTATTCTTCAACGCGTCTCTCATAACATACAAAGATACAAAAAAGCCCGGACTCTCCCTCATTTTAAACGGAAAAACAAAAAAAGTCCCAAAAAAATTTGCAGTTTCCCAAAAAAGCCTTACCTTTGCAATCCCGTCAAACGGGAATTGACATACTGCGGAAATAGCTCAGTTGGTAGAGCACGACCTTGCCAAGGTCGGGGTCGCGAGTTCGAGTCTCGTTTTCCGCTCCAAAACAAAACGCCAGCCCTTGTGGTTGGCGTTTTTGTTTTGTACGAGACCGA
>JAEEQF010000136.1 GCA_016285175.1 Bacteroidales bacterium | reverse complement strand
TAAAGACGTGTCTGTTCTTGAAAACTCCTGATGCCATGAGATACAAGTATTTACATATTTTATTGGAAGTGTTGCTTCCCATAATTTTCCTGGCTTCCTGTCAGAAAGAGACAGTGGCGGTCGCTTCACGGGAAAGCCGTTTCTTCCTGGCCTTGGAAGAGGAGGACGGAACTCCCCCGACACGCTCCATCCTGCAATCGGCCGATATAGAGACCAAGGTGACGTCGGTCACGCTGGGGCTTTATCTGGGCGGTGTGCTGGTTGCCTCGGAGCATTACGGCTCCGGTTTCGACCAGATGGTATTCGCACTGGAGGATGGCACCTACACCGTCTATGCGCTGGCCAATATGGGAGATATGCGGGAGGCTCTCCCGGAAAACGAATCGGCCATCCCGTCCCTCACCTATTCCATCCCGGGTTACCTGGATACCGGCACCGGCATCGAGTACCGGGGTATCCCTATGGCCGGTTCCCTGGACTATACCGTGGGGGTTTCCTCCAGCAGTGCCATTCCGATAAAAAGGCTTATGGCCAAGGTGACGGCCGTCCTATCCTGCGAATGGACCGGTGTCATTTCGGCCGTGAAAGTGTTCAACCTGAACCGCTGCCTGAAACCCTTCGGGGTAAGTGCCGCCGCCTCGGAGGCCGATATCCTCCCGGTGCAGGAATTCCAGACGGGAAGCGGGACGGGCTCCGGCACTTTCGTATTCTATGTACCGGAGAATATGCAGGGATCCCTGTCGGCCATTGCAGACCCGTCTGAAAAAAGTCCGGAGGGCCATGCCGGCGTGGATGCCCGGAAAGCCTGTCTCACCTACCTGGAAGCCACCGTAAACGGCGCTTCCGGCGTGGAAGGGTCCATCAAGTACCGGAGTTTCCTGGGCGAGAACGCCACCAGCAGCTTTGACATCCAGCGGAACTGCCGATACACCTGGACCCTGCGCTACTTGCCCGACGGACGTCTGCACAACGACTGGAAGCATGAGAACAACCTCAGTTGGAGCGAATATCGCTATTACATCAACCCCACTTCACTTAAACTCTATACCGGGGAATCGGCCCTCATAGACCTCCAGCGGGCAGAGGACCGTTATGTGAAAGGGGTCCTGTTCCCTTCCGGAGGCGGCAGTATCTCCTTCGGTAGCCATTTCAACTGGTCCTATGCCTCCCCCGCGAATCCTTCCCTGGTGAATGACAGTGGCGCCATCATCGGCGCCTTGGCGGGCGAAAAATACAGCGTCTATGCTGTGGGGGAAGGCGTGCGCCGGATTACGGCAACGGGACCGGACGGAAGCGGAGACATCAGCCTCTACTGCGACGTCACCTCCCTGGGTTACAAGCGGCAACTGCTGCTGATGGCCGATCCGGGCCCCCGGGCTGTGGTGGGTGAAACCGTAAGGCTGCGGGCGCTGGTCTATACCACCCAGAACGGCATTACGACGGGAGGAGTTGATGTATCCTCCTCCTATGACTGTCACATCTTCCGCGCCGGTTACGAAGGGAGCAACGCCGTCCACGTACCTTCCCAAGGCCTGGTCACGGCCACCGCCGAGGACGAAGAGCGCTTCAGTGCCAGCTATAATTATGAAGCCGACGGAAAAACCATCTATGCCAACGGCCTTTTCGTAACCTTCGAGCAGGTTCGGACCGGAAACCTGACCCTTTCCGGCGGAGCCACGCCCGGGATTGTGGGCGGTGCCGTTGCATTACACGCCACTTTTACCCAGTATAGCAACGGCAGTGCAATTGGAACCACGGATGTCACTTCCCAGGCCATCTGGAATGTCCAGGACGGCGACGGCGTAAGCGTATCGGCCGGCGTGGTGATGGGAACCCAGCCGGGAGCATCGGTGATCCAGGCCTCCTACACGGCCCCGAACGGGAAACTATACCGTGCCCAGGCGGTGGTCCTTTTCAACAGCCACTGAGTAATTGCACGGTTTTTGCTAACTTTGCAGCGCGATGAGAACAAAAAAGGTCATAAGCACAGTTCTCGCCGCGCTGCTTTTTGCAGTGTGCGGCGGGGTTCCCCTCCGTGCCCAGGAACAGCCGGACAGCGTTTCCGTGGAAATCCAGGCCGATACCCTCGCCCTTAGCGACCAAGTTATCGCCTATGCCAGAACCTTCTTGGGAACTCCTTATAGATTAGGCGCTTCCGGTCCCTCCCGCTTTGACTGTTCCAGCTATACGCGTTATGTCTTCAAACATTTCGGCTTTGATATCACGGCCTATTCGGCCATCCAGTTCCGGGAAGGTCGGGAGGTGCCCAGTTACAAGGACCTGCAGAAAGGAGACCTGGTCTTTTTCGGGAAAAGGGGCAGCGTGAGAAACATCGGCCATGTGGGCATCGTGGTCTCCATCGACAAAGAGGTGGGCGGATTCACTTTCATCCACGCTTCGGTATCCAACGGCGTGGTGGAGCAGTCCTTCAACCATCCCTACTTCATGATGCGCTACATGGGCGCGCGACGCATTTTGCCGGACGAATAATATTGTTTATATTTGCAGTCACTTTTCGACGGGGGTGTTTTGGTTTTGACAGCGCTGATGTCGGACAGTAAGCATGCCGGGCCTCGGAACCTGTCCCGTAAAACGCAGATTCCAACAAATCAGTTGCCAACAACAACTACGCACTCGCTGCTTAATTTGCCACGCAAATTAACTTAATCCGTCCCGCCAAGGCTGCGGGGCCGACGAGTATCCCTCGGACCTTCCGCCTCTTAAGGGCCGATCAAGGGGTATCATCCATTTGAGGCTGCTCCGGACCACGCCTCTACATCCGGTTAAGACTTAAAGGCTAAGCGGTTCTTCGCCCGCCTTCCGGCAGGGAACCGTCGAAAACCAAAGGACGGATAAGCATGTAGAAAGCTGCCTGGTGCGGCGTTTGGACAGCGGTTCGAGTCCGCTCACCTCCACTGGTATGTTAAAACGAAAAATGAACGGCTGGTTGGCACTGAGTCCCCTGCTGGTTTTTCTCTGCATCTATGTAATCACCTCGCTCATAGCCAGGGACTTCTATAAGGTCCCGGTGGCGGCGGCGTTCATTATAGCATCGGCCTATGCGTTGCTCATTACCCGCAGCGTGGAGAAGACAGATGACAAGATTGCCATTTTTTCCAAGGGGGCGGGAGACCGTAACGTGCTGCTGATGATCTGGATCTTTGTGCTGGCGGGCGCCTTTGCCGCGACGGCCAAAGAGATTGGAGCCATAGATGCCACGGTGAACGCCACCTTGCACATCCTTCCCGGGAAACTCATCTACGCCGGACTCTTCCTGGCTGCCTGCTTCATTTCCATGGCCATAGGGACCTCCGTGGGCACCGTTGTAGCCCTGGTTCCCATTGCTACGGGTATAGCGGCGGAAACGGGGACCGGCGTCCCTTTCATTACCGCCATCATCGTGGGCGGTGCCTTTTTCGGAGACAACCTCTCCTTTATCTCAGATACCACCGTGGCCGCCACCAAGAGCCAGGGCTGCTCCATGAAGGATAAGTTCCGGGCCAATCTGTGGATTGCCGCCCCCGCCGCCATTATCGTGGCCATCATTTACATAATCCTGGGCCTCAAGGTGGAGGCGGTGCCTGCCGGAGAACCGGTCCAGTGGCTGGGACTTATTCCCTATCTGCTGGTAATCGGCCTGGCGCTCTCCGGAATGAATGTGGTTACAGTACTGGCCCTGGGAATTGGTGTGAACGGCGTTATCGGCTGGATTACAGGCGCTTACGATTTTGTCGGCTGGATGTCCTCCATAGGCTCCGGCATCAGTTCCATGGGCGAACTGATCATTGTTTCCCTGCTGGCCGGCGGCATGCTGGAGATTATCCGCTACAACGGCGGCATGGAATTCATTATCGGCGGGCTCACCCGGCGGATTGGCGGCAAACGGGCTGCAGGCTTTTCCATCGCCGCCCTGGTTTCCCTGGTGAACCTGTGCACGGCCAATAACACCATCGCCATCATTACCACGGGGCCGCTGGCCAAGGATATCACGGATAAATTCGGCCTGGATCCCCGGAAGACGGCCTCCATCCTGGATACCTTCTCCTGTTTTGTCCAGGGTATCATCCCCTACGGCGCACAGATGCTCATGGCAAGCGGTTTGGCCGGGGTTTCTTCGGCTGCCATCATCGGCAATCTGTATTATCCTTTTGCCCTGGGATTCATGGCAGTGCTGTCCATCCTCTTCCGTTTCCCGCGGAAGTACTCATAGCCACACAACCAGCCTCCGGTCCAGCGAAATGCGTTTGGGACCGCCCCGCTCCCCGGCTATGACGTAGGAGGGCAGGTATTCCTCTTCCAGCAGCCCGGCCAAAGCTTCCGCAGCACGCGAAGCAGCAACGTTCACCTCCCGGCTGGCGGCGTCCAGCACACGGTCCAGGGACCGGCCGATTTCTTCATTGGTCCCACTCCGGCTCACACG
>JAEEQF010000025.1 GCA_016285175.1 Bacteroidales bacterium | reverse complement strand
CTGCGCGTAGCTCTTCCACGCTGTTAACTATGGGGTTACCGGATAGTTCTTCCGCTGTCCGGTAGCCCCATCCCACTGCCAGGCCCTGGATGCCGCCGTTGGCAGCCGTCCGCATATCGGTAGGGGAGTCGCCCACCATGATGGCCTCCTCGGGGCCGATGCCGGCTTTCGTCAAAACTTCCTGCACGATGGCCGGATCCGGCTTCAGCGGATATCCGGGCCGATTGCCCAGGATGGCCACAAACGCTATATCCGGGAAAAACTCCTTGATCAGCCGCTCCGTGCCCTCCTGGAACTTGTTGGAAGCCACCGCCATCTTCACCCCCTTCGCCTGCAACTCCTTCAGCAGTTCCGGCATCCCCCCATACGGCCTGGTCTTCACATCAATGTGCGCCGAATAGTACTCCGTAAAATCCCCCAGCGCCGCATCTATGTACGCATCCGTTAACCCGGCATCTGCGAGCGTTGGGTTCGCGATGGCTTCGGGAAATTGGCTTTTCGGGTACCGCCCCGAAAAGTAATTTTCCGATGCCGCCGGCCCGGCAGATGCCGTTTCTACTTCGTGCGTGGGGTTCGTGATGGCTTCGGTAAATTGGTTTTTCTGGCACCGCCCAGAAAAATAATTTTCCGATGCCGTGGGCCTTACAGACGCCTCCAGGGCCTGTTTCACGAGGTTTCGCACCCCGTGGCCTACCATTTTCCGATACTCATCGGCCCCGTGCTGCGGCAACCCCCTTAGCGCCAGCGCATGGTTCACCGCCGCGCCCAGATCCTCCAGCGTGTCTATCAGCGTCCCGTCCAAGTCCCACAGAATCAGTCTTTTCATCGGCCTTAGAATCTTCTTGTCAAACAGCAGGAAACCCAGCAGATATCCTAATGCGTTTCTCATTTCTTCCAACGTTTCAACTGCGGGAAGAAGCTGTACATCATCTGCTTATACTGCTCCTTGCTCATCGGCTCCGGCACATTCTTGTTCACCTCGTCCACAAACTGCGCGCAGAACTCAATCATCTCATCCATCGTGCACTCCTGCGTGAACTGCCCATCCTTGTAGCAGTAGATGCAGTAATCCTCGTTCTTGCTTCCATCGGCATTCGTGCCCATCATTTCTTCAGTGAGCGGCATCCCGCAGCTCTGGCAAAACTTCTGTTCCATAGTTATTTAGTATTGGTTTGTTCAAATAATCGCCTGTACACCTCCGCCTTCTTCTCCAGCGCCAGCGGATACGCCCTGGACGAAGACGGCATCCGCCAGAAAGTCACTGTAGCATCTCCGCGCGTGGGGTTCGCGATGGCTTCGGGAAATGGGCTTTTCGGGTACCGTCCCGAAAAGTATTTTTCCGATGCCGTGGGCCCGGCAGATGCTGGACTAAGTTGCAGTTCGGGTATTTCCAGTTTGGCACTGCCGCCCACTGGGGGCACCTCGCAGCCAAACGTTTCAGCTATTACCTCCGTGGCCTTCTGGCCCGTTGTTACCAGTGTTCTGCATTCCGGAATCTGCCTTAGCAAGGCTGCCACATCCGTGGGCTTCACCACTTCCAGAAATGCATCGGCCGCATTGTCCTTCAGCCTCCTCACTTCGCATGCCGTGTCGTAGAATGCCAGCCCCTCCTTTTCGCAGAACGCCCTTATCGCCTCCTCGTCAAAACGCTTCTCCTCCTGGATGCAGAAATGGTTTTTATCGGCATAGAAAATCAGCCCCACGATCCGCCAGAAGTCATTGATCCAGTTGGGGTAGTAGAACCGCATGCACCAGCGATGCTCCTGCGGCGGAAAACTCCCCAGGAACAAAATCTTCGCCCCCTCCGGCAGGAACGGCTCAAACGGATGTTTCTCGCTATTCATCACTTTGCGCTCTCTTTTGCCAGATACTGCTGCCGCTCCTCCTCCGGAAACTTCTCTATAGCATATCGCAGCATAGTCCTCGGCATGGTCTTATATCTGGGTATTTCCTCGTGCGCTGGCTTTGTTCCTATGTGCGCGGGGTTCGCGATAGCTTCGGGGAAATTGGTTTTTCCGGTACCGTCCGGAAAAATAATTTCACCGAAGCCGTGGGCCTCTGCAGAAGCCCCCTGCAAATACGCTTCCAACGCCGCCTTGTCCCGTTTTCCCGCTTCCCTCAGCAGCCAACCCACCGCCTTGTGGATCAGATCATGCTCATGGTGCAGCAGGATATCGGCAATCCTGAACGTATCCTGCAACTGCCCGTGGCGGATAAACGTCATGGTACTCACCATCCCAATCCGCTGCTCCCAGAGGGTCTTTCCGTTCCGGGCCAACTCGTACAACAGCGTCCGGTCCTTGTCCAGCAGCCATTCCCCCAGCAGCGGGTAGCAGCTAAGGTCCACCAGGTCCCAGTTGTTGATGTAAGCTGTGTGCGCCAGATAAAAGTCAATACAGTCCTGTCTGAGATTGCCGGTCAAGCCGGCAATGACGTTATTACCACTCGTCATGCCCGGCTTGACCGGGCATCTCCTGCCGGCATGCTTGAATATTTCCACCAGCGTTAGCAGGGCAGCCAGACGCAGTTCGTGGTACTCGCTGGAGATGCACTCCTCCAGTTCCGGGAATCCCGTGGAGCGCCAGCACTCCTTCACCACATCGCGTGTTACCGGCACCTTGATTCCCAGGAACTTATCGCCCTCGCCATACTGGCCGGGCCCCGTCTTGAAAAAGCGGGCCAATCCTGCCACCTGGGAAGGATCGGCCTGCTCCATCATCCTTGTGTAGAGAACGTTCATTCCTCCACCGTCTTAAGTTTCCTGGCCAGCATGAAGCCCATGGCGCCAACGGCGATGGCGATGCAGAAGACAATGGCTTCCACAACCACCGTGCTTGCAGATTTGGCCAGGATCACCGCCATCCCATCTACCAGGAAATGCAGCATAATGGCCGCCGGGAACAGCCAGAGCCACTTGCCCCCTTTCCGTACCGCTGTCCAGACCATGACGGACAAACCAATCTGAAGGATTATGGCCGATATCCTTTCCCACAGCCCAAACAGATAGGTTCCGGCGGAGGTTGTCTCCAACTGGGCGAACTGCGCTTCCACCTGCGCCCTTGCATCGGCCGGGGCTGAGCCCAGCAGCATTTCAGTCTGACCGCCGTTGATCATAGCAGCGATGGCCAGGTTGGAAATCATGGAGAGACCGAAGATGATCATCATCTCCACGCCGCCATGGCCCGCTCCGTATGCTACCGCCGTCCTGGCTTCCGCCGGTTCCTTTTTCAGGAGGAACTTCATGGCTAGGAATCGGCCCGTTTCCTCGAAAATGCCGGCGGCAAGACCACCGTAAAGTGCATAATACCAGATGTTTCCGGTAATGGTCGCCCCATGGGGGCCTTTGAGCACGATCTGGTGCATAATGGTTTCCAGAACCAGGGCGAAGACAATAAACACCGCGGCGCCGATAAGGATGGTGCGGATGTTTACTTTATGCTTTTTCACCAGCCACCAGGCCAGGACGATGGGCACTCCAATACCCAGGATGGCATTGAGCGCCATCATGACAAGAGATCCGGCAGGTACCATATACTATAACATCTTTAATGCACGTGAGAGCTGGTCCGGGCAGCTGGTGCCCCGTCCCTTGCAGTTGATGCCCTCCAGGCGGGCAATCACATCGGCCTTTTTCATGCCCACCACCAAGGCCGATAAGCCCTGTGTGTTCCCGTGGCAGCCGCCGGTGTATTTCACGCTCCTGACGATATCCCCGTCCAGTTCAATGTCTATCTGCCTGGAGCACACCGCATCGCAGGTCTGGAAGGACGCCTTCCGGACGCTGCCTTCCTGTTCGTTGGAAATCTGTTTTACTTCAAACATATTGACTTATTTTAGTCTCTTGGGTGATGGAGATGTCCCAAAAACAGGGACATCTTTATCATTTTTGGCCGATTTTGACAGAGATGTCCCCCAAATAGGGACATCTCCATCACTCGAGCCCGTACTCATGCACTGTGATTGATGGTGTTCAAGTTTCCTTTGCGCACAATCACTGATTCATTCTCATAAGGTCGCTCTTCCGAAATCCTTTTGGTCCGGAAGGTCTGATACTTGATTTTCAATAAGTCCCTTACTCTGGAATCTTCGAACATGGCCGCCGCCGACCCAAAGTAAAAGTGTTCACGGGTGTCCTTGACCTCCACGTGAATGATGGTTCTGTCGTGTTTTAACATGATACTGTAAAACAAATATAAGCCATTTCTACAATAAATCAAAAAAAGTTGTATCATATTCAACAAATTATTATATTTGTAGAGCCGGGGCAAAAGTGCCGGGAGATTGACATGAGAAAGGTTTATTTGCTCTCGACAGAGCACCTGGAAGACAGTCTGTGGTTCCGGGACATAGAAGATTTCAAGGTGGCCATGAGTTATATTGCTTTTGAAGCTCTTCATCATCCAAAGGGATTCATATTGGCATTTATCCTGATGTCCAACCATGTGCATTTTATCCTCAAAGGCAGAAAGGCGGAGGCGGTGGCTTTTATCAACCGCTTCAAGCGACGTTATTCCATTTATTACAGACGTAAGTATGGGATTAAGGAATTCCTTCGTGACAATGAGTTGGATGTCAAAGAGATACCATATAACGATGAAGCGGTGGAACGTGCTATTGCCTATGTGCTGATGAATTGTGTGGCGGCCGGTATCTGTACCCATCCCAGCCAATATCCGTGGGGAACGGGAGGCATATACTTTTGTCCGGAACAAGGTAAGGGAATGCGTGTCAAAGATATTTCCGGCCGTGCACTTATGCGTCTGATGCACACAGGGAGCAAGGAGTTGCCGGAGGACTGGCCCATAAGCCCGGACGGCTATATCCTTCCATCGGCCTATGTAGACATAAAGGCGGTGGAATCCATCTTCCGTACTCCTCAAAGGATGAACTATTTCCTGCAGAATTCCTCCAAGGCAAAAAAGCGGCTTGCAGTGGAAGAGAATCTCCCCGCTTTCCGGGACCAGACCATCCTTTCCGCTTTGCCGGACCTGTGCATGAGCCTCTTCCAAAAGAAATCCTTCCAGCAATTGACCGCCGATGAACAGTCGGAGTTCGCCCGCCAGATCCGTTTCCGCTTCAGTGCGGATGCCACCCAGATTGCCCGTGTTTGCGGAGTCTCGTATGCCGATGCAGCACGCCTGTTGGATTCATACGTGAGTTAGTGATGAAGATGTCCGCAAAAAAGGGACATCTCCGTCAAATAAGGCCGAAAATGATAGTGATGTCCCAAAAACAGGGACATCTTTATCACTTGGAAAGAAAATACACGTTGAAAAACTTCCACAGCGGGGCGGCCATGAGGGCCTGCAAAATCTGGTTCTCTTCCAGGAGTTGCCGGACGAATGAAGGCGATTCCAGATACACGTCAATATCTTCCGTGGCATCCAGATGCTGGCTGGAAACCTTCTCTACGCCGATAGCTAAGAAACTGTGAGCCAGGTTGTTGGAAGTGGCTGGGTTGGGGGAGAGGGTCATCCACTCCTGCCATCGGCCTCCGGCATAGCCCGTTTCTTCCAGCAGCTCCCGCTGCGCCGCCTGGAGGGGCGTTTCGCCCGCCTCGATAACCCCGCACGGCAGTTCGAAGCAGGTGTTCCCCAGGCCGTGCCGATACTGCCTTTCCATCACCATCTGCCCGTCCGTTGTGATGGCGATGATGTTCACCCAGTCCGGGTATTCCAGAACGTAATACTCGTTGTTCACGCGACCGTCCGGCAGCCGGGCCACATCCCGCCTGGCCGTGAGCCAGGGCCGTCGGATGAGGTATTCCGAGGACAGGACGGTCCATTTTTTCTCCTGTGTGATGGTAGATTCCATAGTGATGCAAAGATAAGGAATACTGCCGGATTCACCAAGCGTTTGCGAAAGTGGTTGCAGAAGCGTATCTTTGTAAGTATGAATCGGGAAAAGGAAATAGCTAGGGTAACCCTCACAGGCAGTGTAGTAAACCTCCTGCTTGTGGGGCTCAAGGCCGTGGCCGGCATCGTGGGGCATTCGGCAGCCATGATTTCGGACGCCGTGCACTCCCTGTCGGACTTTGTCACAGACATCGTAGTCCTCATTTTCGTCCGCATCAGCGGCCGGCCGCAGGACCAGGACCACGACTACGGTCACGGCAAGTATGAGACGGTGGCAACCCTTTTCATCGGCCTGGCCCTGGCCGGAGCCGCCATTGGCATCGTGGTGAACGGGGCCACCCAACTCTCCCTCTGGTTGCAGGGGGAGGAGCTTTCGGCGCCCGGCACCCTGGCCCTCTGGGCGGCTCTTATCTCCATAGTAGCCAAAGAGTTGCTCTATCAGTATACCCGTATCAAGGGCAAGAAACTCGATTCTCCGGCCCTGGAAGCCAACGCCTGGCATCACCGTTCCGATGCCCTGTCCTCCATCGGGGCGGCCATCGGCATCGGGGGCGCCATCCTGCTGGGAAAGCGCTGGACGGTGCTGGACCCGCTGGCCTCCCTGGTGGTGGGCGCCATGCTGGTAAAAGTGGCCTGGGACCTGCTGGGACCTTCTTTTGGGGAGCTCACGGACAGTTCGCTTCCGGCCGATACGGAAAATGAGATGCTGCAGCTCATAAGCTCCGTCCCCGGCGTGGAAGACCCGCATAACCTCCGTACAAGAAGGGTGGGGAAGCGGATAGCCGCGGAAGTGCACATCCGCCTGGACGGAAGTCAGACGCTGGAACAGGCGCACGAAAAGGCCTCGGAAGTGGAAAGACGGTTCAAGGCCCGATTCGGAGAGGAATCCCATATCATCGTCCACATGGAACCCATGAAAGGAGGAGGCTGATCATTTTTAGAACTATGGCAAGACAAAACGTGTACCTGGAATCCAAACCCCGTTACCAAATCCTGGACGGGCTAAGAGGTGTGGCAGCCCTCATGGTGGTGCTGTTCCACATTTTTGAAACCTATAGCAAGGGCCCTCAGTACCAGATTATCAACCACGGCTACCTGGCGGTGGATTTCTTCTTTGTCCTAAGCGGTTTCGTGGTGGGCTATGCATACGACGACCGCTGGGACCGAATGACCACCTGGGGCTTTTTCAAACGCCGTCTCACGCGCCTGCATCCCATGGTAATTGCGGGGACCCTGGTGGGCGCATCCCTGTTCTTCTTCACCGGAAACGCTTTCCCCGAGACCCAGAATGTGGAGCTCTGGAAGTTCGGCCTCTGCCTGGTGATGGGCCTTCTCATCCTCCCTTGCCCCAACAGCCTGGACATCCGGGGATGGGGAGAGCTCAACTCCTTCAACGGACCGGTCTGGACCCTCACGCTGGAGTATATCGGCAATATCCTTTACGCCTTCATCCTGAGGCGTTTACCAAAGATTGCGCTGGCCGTTCTGGCTGGGGTCTGCGCTTTCTTTACGCTGGATGTGACGCTGGGTTGGAACGTCTTCGGCCTGTTTGAGGCACCGCACTATACGGTCATCGGCGGCTGGAGCCTCACCCCGGACCAGATCTACATCGGCTTCACACGATTGCTGTATCCCTTCCTCTGCGGCCTCCTCATTTCGCGCATCCTCCCCGGACGCCGTACGGCCGATAACCCCAGCGGTTCGCCCATCCACCTGAAGGGCGGCTTCTGGTGGTGCGCCCTCTCTATCGCCCTCCTGCTGGCCATGCCCAACATCGGCGGAAAGATGGGACCCCTGGACGGCGGCTACCAGGCCCTCTGCATCCTGGTCCTTTTCCCGCTCATAGTGCTTGCGGGCGCCGGTTCCAAAACCACGGATGCCAGGAGTACGGCCATCTGCAAATGGCTGGGGGACATTTCCTATCCCATCTACATCACCCATTATCCGCTCATCTACATGCAGATGGACTGGGTTGCGCAGCATCCGGACGAACCGCTATGGCAGCACATCGCCGTGGGTGCCGGTACAGTTATTATGGCCATTCTCCTTGCCTGGGGCCTTCTCAAGGCGTACGACCTACCCGTGCGGGAGTGGCTCAAAGAGCACTGGCTTAAGGCGAAACCGCAGCCCCGTTAAGGAAATCCCAATTTCTTTTCTTATCTTTGTAGTTACATTGTTAATTACGCGAGTATGATTCGCTCAGAAAGATTGCTAAAAAAGGCTTCGAACTGGTATTTCAGCCGCAAAGTGTTGCCCTATTGGGTCATTTTGCTGTGTGATACTGTCATTGTTTTTGCCGCCGCCATATTTACCTATTGGGTAACAAACAAATCGCAGGTCACTTATGAGCATCACGTGGCTGTGGGGATAACCGCCGGCGCCTATGCCCTCCTCAGCTGGATAGGGGCACGTGTTTTCCGCACGTATTCGGGTGTGCTGCGTTACTCCAGTTTCGTGGACCTGCTCAAGCTCACCTATGCCAACATCCTTTCCCTGGCCCTGGCGCTGGGGCTTTCCTTCCTGGCTAAGTGGCAGGGGTGGGAGCTGTTCTCGGCCCTTTCGCCCATGAATACGCTCATGACCTTCCTCATCGCCACCCTCCTCATGTGGGGTCTCCGGATCATCGTGAAGCTGCTGTTCGACGTTACCAATGCCGATGCACAGGCCATGCGCGTGCTCATTTACGGCGCCCTCTCGGGCGGTGTGGGCATGGCCAAATATATCCGCTCCCAGTCTCCGGTCCGTTTTGAACTGAAAGGCTTCATTACGCATTCCCACAAGATCCAGGACATGCGTCTGATGGGCATGCGGGTGTATACGCTGGACGACGACATAGCCGCCGTTATCCGCAAGGAAGGCATCCAGGCCGTCCTGGTGAGCCCTTTACGCGTGAATGAGTTCCGGGCCAACCAGAAGATCCAGGATATCTTTATCAGCGAAGGCTGCAAGATCTTCATGTCGCACGAGGCCACGGAGGCCAGCGTGAAAAACGGAGAAATCCTGGACGGAGACATTGACGACATCCAGCTCAAGGAAGTGAGCGTGGAAGACCTGCTTCCGCGCCAGGAAATCCGTGTGGACATGAAGTCCGTGGAGGAGCAGCTCACCGGAAAACGGGTGCTCATCACCGGATCGGCCGGCTCCATCGGCATGGAAATCGTGCGGCAGGTGGCCAAGATGAAACCTGCCAGCATGATGCTCATAGACCAGGCCGAAACCCCGCAGCACGACGTCCGCCTCATGATGGCCAAAGATTACCCGGATGTGCCCTGCCAGGTGGTGGTGGCCAGTATCAGCCGCCGTACACGCATGGAATATATGTTCAGCTCTTTTATGCCGGAATATGTCTTCCATGCTGCTGCCTACAAGCATGTGCCCATGATGGAGGATAACCCCACGGAGGCCGTCATGAACAACGTGTATGGGACCAAGATCATCGCCGACCTAAGCGTCAAGTACGGTGCCAAAAAGTTTGTGATGATCTCTACGGACAAGGCCGTGAATCCCACCAATGTGATGGGCTGCAGCAAGCGTATCTGCGAAATCTATGTGCAGAGCCTGGACCGCAAGCTCAAGCTGGAGGCCATGGAAAAGCGCAAGTCACAGGTTTCCGGCCGCGGTGGCAGGAAGCTTCAGCCGGAATATACCCAGTTTGTTACCACGCGTTTTGGCAATGTGCTGGGCAGCAACGGCTCCGTGATTCCGTTGTTCCGGGAGCAGATCAAGAACGGTGGTCCCGTTACGGTCACGGACGAAAGGATTGTGCGTTTCTTCATGCTCATTCCGGAAGCCTGCAAACTGGTGCTGGAAGCCGGCACCAAGGGCAACGGCGGTGAAATCTTCGTCTTCGACATGGGCCAGCCCGTGAAGATTGCCGATCTGGCCAAGCGCATGATAGCCCTCTCCGGCGCCAAGAACGTGAAAATTGAGTACACCGGCCTGCGGGACGGCGAGAAACTGTACGAGGAAGTGCTCAATGAGCTGGAGGGCACCAAGCCCACCTTCCATGAGAAGATCCGTATCGCCCAGGTGCGGGAATACGATTTTGAGGAGGTGGAGAAGGATATTGACGAGCTGGTGGAAATCTCCAAGCTCTTCAACGATATGGACACCGTCCGCAAGATGAAGGAGATAGTTCCGGAGTACAAGTCCAACAACTCCGTCTATGAGAAGATCGATGCGGAACTGGCCCAGCGTGAGATTACAAATTAATCAGGATCCGTGGGCCATAAATTCATTCCTTTGCTAATTGCGGTGCTGGGGATGTCCTTGTCCTTCGGGGCATGGGCACAGACTCAGACGGGCGGGCAGTCCATCCCTTACGATATGGACGAGGAGTGTTACCGCCTGTATCAGGAGGGCAGTACGCTGGTGGGTAAGCCCGGTTTCCAGGAAGTCAATGAGCAGCTGTACCGCCTGGCCGTCCAGAAAGAGGATAAGCGCGGGAAGGTCTTCTACTACATCAATCGGCTTCGCGATGTAACCCGTCAGCCCTGGGAGACCCCGGCGGCCGATACTACGGCCCGCCTGCAGGAGGCCATGGCCCGGGGAGACAAGGTACTGGCGGCTCATGAAGATCTCAAGAACGTGGCCCGGGAAACGCAGCTGAGCCAGTATTTCTATTATTCCTACTCGCTCACAAAGAACTACTTCTACAACAACCGGATGCAGCTGAAGGCCATGGAACTGGTGCGGGAAATGCAGGATGTGGCCCAGGCCGAAGGGAACGAATACGGGCAGTGGCAGGCAGCCAAGGAGTTGGCATCCCTATATACGGCCCAGGAAGACTTTGAGGCCGCCCGCCGCAATCTGGCCTATGTCGTTAAGGAGCATGAGATAACATCCGATCCTATTATCCGCTCGCAGGATATCTGCTATCATTACATTGACTATTCGGAAACTTTTCCGCCGGATCACGATTCCGTACGATTTTATGTGCAGAAAGCCCTGGAATTAAGGTCTACGCCCCAGGATTCGGCCCGGTGCCTCTTCGCTCAAACCAAACTTGCCGCCCTGGATATGGACCTGCCCCTGTACAGGAAGCTGCGGGACCAGTCGCTCTCCAATCCTTACATGGCAATAATCCTTAATGACAAGGCTCAGATGCTGTTTACCGGGGTGGATTACATCCTCTCCGGAAAAGGATGGGAGAACCGGCAGTACTATTACTCCATCAGTGTCTCCCTCATCCAGTTCTGCGCCGTTATGGCCGAAAAGACCGGCGATTATCGGCTTTCCAACCACCTGAACAAATACATAGTCTCGACTCTCCGCCGGTCCTTTACCAGGCGTTCGCGGCTGAATCTGGCCGAGATGGACGCCCAGCTCAAGAACGACCTCCTTACGGCCGATCTGGCCGACAAGTCCCGTCAGGTGAGACGGATTTCCGTGGTGGTGGGGATTCTGGTAATCGTTCTGTCCCTGGTGGTCCTGGTGGCCCTGCTGCTGTATATCCGGAACCTGCGAAAGAGCCGCGACAGGGACGAAAAATTGATTGCCGAGCTGAGGGAGGCCAACGAAAAAGTCCGTCTGGCCAACGAGGCCAAGACGCGTTTTGTGCAGAACATGAGCCACGAGGTGCGTACGCCGCTCAATGCCATTGTGGGCTTCTCCCAGCTGCTTTCCCTCCCGGACGGCAGCTTCCCGCCGGAAGAGAAGGAGGAGTTCTCCAGCCATATCGTGAACAACACCAAGATGCTTACCATGCTGCTGGACGATATCCTCAACGCATCGGCCATGGACAGCGGCAATTACCGGATCATATACGAAGAAGGGGAGTGCAGCTTCATGTGCCACGAAGCCATTTCCAGTGCCGAACATCGTCTGCAGCCCGGCGTGAGCATGAAGTTTATCCCCGCCAAGGAGGGACTTTTCTCCTTCCGCACCGATCCCAGGCGGGTGCAGCAAATCCTCATCAACCTGCTCACCAACGCCTGCAAGCATACCTCCAGCGGGGAAATCCGCCTGGGCTATTCGCTGGAAGAATACCCCGGAGAGGTGGCTTTCTTCGTGGAAGACACCGGTCCCGGCGTTCCGGCCGACAAGGCCGATGCCATCTTCGACCGTTTCACCAAGCTGAACGATTTTGTGCAGGGAACGGGCCTCGGCCTCAGTATCTGCCGCGAAATAGCCGGAAAAATGGGCGGCAGGGTGTTCCTGGATACGGCCAATAAGGAAGGTGCCCGTTTTGTGTTTGTCCTTCCGCTGACGCCGCCGGTTGCAGACAACGATTAAAATAACTATATTTGTTTCATTTAATACTTACTAACAACCTAATTAAAATGAAAAAATTCTTAACGGTTCTTCTTCTGGCATCGGCCACCCTGGTAGCCTTTGCGCAGGAGGAAAAAGAAAAAGAAGTCAAAAAAGGCTGGAGCTTCGGTCTCCTTCCCACAGCCACGTTCTCGGTGGATAACGGTTTCCAGGCAGGTGCCTTCGGAGACGTGTATTATTATGGAGACGGAAATACCTATCCGGACCCGCTCCACAAGATCAGCTGGGAGGCATCCTATTTCACCCACAGCCATCGTATGCGCCTGTACCTGGCCTACGACTCCAAGTATCTCATTCCCAACATGCGTGTCAACGCCTCTGTTACGTACATGAATGACCCGCTTTATAGCCTCTGGGGTTTCAACGGTGCGGCTGCCACGCAGAATTACGATATCTGGTCCAACCGGGAAATGACCGTTCCCTTCACTTCCAATAACGTCAACTACTATGGCATGAGCCGCAAGATGCTGCGCATCCTGGCCAATTTCCAGGGCCAGATTGTTCCGCACCTGAACTGGGCGGCCGGTGTCAACTTCTGGAAGTGGGATCTCGGAGCCATGCAGGACAATGGTGTCAAGGATGGAAACGACAAGAAGTATTACGACACGAACCTCACCCTCTACCATTTCCTGAGCAATACCGGCGTCCTTACCGATGCCGAAAAGAATGGCGGTCTGGCCCTCGAGCTCAATGCCGGTCTGGTCTATGACACCCGCGACATTGAGGCAGCCCCCAACAAGGGAATCTGGGCCGAGGCCTATCTGAACGGAAACATCCTGCAGAACCGCTATTTGAAGGCCTGCATGTATTTCCGCCAGTACATCAGCATTCCCATCCACATCCCTGCCGGTGAGCCCGTGTTCGCCTACCGCCTTGCCTGGCAGCACACCATTCTGGGCGAGACGCCCCTGTACATGGTGCAGAACAACCCGCTCCTGGTCCAGCGCAACATGATTTCCGAGGGCTTCGGCTCCTCCAATACCATCCGAGGCCTGCGCGAGAACCGCATCCTCGCCGAAGGCATGGCCTGGGCCAACCTGGAACTCCGGGTGAAACTGGTTAACTTCAAGCTCTTCAACCAGTTCTTCTACATCGCCGTGAATCCGTTCTTCGATGCCGGTATTATCACCAGACCTTACAAAGCGGACGCCCTTAAGGCTATTTCCGTGGATGGCAAGGTTTACGACCCTGCCCTGGTCGCCCTCGGTCAGGACGCTCTCATTTATGACGCTTCCAAGATGAACAGCTTGATCTACAGCGGCGGTGCAGGCCTCAAGATCGCCATGAACCAGAACTTCATCGTATCGGCCGACTTCGCCAAGTGCTTCACGCCCGGCATGGATGCCGGTCTCTGGATTGGTATCGGCATTAACTATCAGTTCTAAGCCCTATGAAGAAGTTATTCAATGCCGCCGCCATCCTGTTGATGGCCATTTCCCTGAACAGCTGCCTGGCCGGCAAGTTCATGGCCAAGTATGCCCTGCAGCCCACTCCGCACGGCGTGGACGACATTGAGCGCACGCGTCACAAGGCCGATTCCCTGCTGCCCGGCAGCACGGCCTGGTACGACGACCTCAAGGCCCAGGGCATCCTGAAGGACCATTGGATCACCAGCGACGAAGGACATAAACTGCATGCCTGCTCCGTCCCTGCCAAGGATCCGGCAAACGCCAACGGTACTGCCATCGTGGTACACGGTTATGGAGACAACCACTTCGTGTTCCTGTATCTGGTAAGGATGTACCGGGACGAATTCAACTACAACGTCCTGTTCCCGGACCTGCAGTATCACGGCTATTCGGAGGGTGAAGAAATCCAGATGGGCTGGAAAGACCGCCTGGATATGATCAAATGGATAGATGTGGCCCACGACCTGTTCAAGGATAACTTTATGGTCCTCCATGGCGTTTCCATGGGTGCCGCCACGGTGATGATGACCAGCGGCGAATCCCTGCCGGACTACGTTAAGTGCTTTGTGGAAGACTGTGGCTACGCTTCGGTTGTGGTCCAGTTCAACAACAACAGGAAGGAAAGCTTCGGCTTCATTCCTCCGGACGTGCTGCAGAGCGCCAGCCTGGTAACCAAGAAGCAGCATGGCTGGGGCTTCTGGGAGGCCTCTTCCGTGAAGCAGGTGGCCAAGTGTGAAAAGCCCATGCTCTTTATCCACGGAGACGCGGATACCTTTGTGCCCTTCGACAACCTCCAGATGGTTTACGATGCCAAGACCAAGGGCTATAAGGAAAAGTATGTATGCCCCGGAGCCGTCCATGCCAACTCCTTCCAGAAGGATCCGGAGATGTACAAGCACCGCGTGCTAAATTTTCTGAAGACAGTACACAACATGATTGCCGTGGGTAATCTGTAGTAGGCTAACTATCAGTTATTTACGTAAATACCCTGCTGTACTTTTACAGCAGGGTATTTAATTAATTTACTGGGAATCAAGCGCTTAAGCTATTTCTCCTTGGGAGCCATACCTTTCCAGACCAGGGCGCTGAGGGCGCCGCCCACCAGCGGGGCGCAGATGAACACCCACACGTCCTTGAGGGCATCGCCACAGGCGAACAGGGCCGGGCCGATGGAACGGGCCGGGTTCACGGATGTGCCGGTGAGACGGATGCACACCAGGTGGATGAGGATGAGGGAAAGGCCGATGGCCAGGCCGGCGAAATTACCGGCACCCACCTTGGAATCCGTGGTGCCCAGCACTACCAGTACAAAGAGGAAGGTGGCGATGATTTCCACCAGGATGGCACCGCCTACGCCGCCGGCATTGGCAATACCGTTGGAGCCCAGTGCACCGGTGAGATCCGGAGCGGCCACAACCTTGGTGAGGAGCAGGAGCACGGCACCGGCGATGATACCGCCGATGACCTGGCCCACCCAGTAACCGCAGGCGTCCTTCCAGCTCATGCGGCCGGAGAGGGCGACGCCCAAGGTAATGGCAGGATTGATGTGGCAGCCGCTGATGCCGCCGATGGTGTACGCCATGGCAACCACGGCCAGACCGAAGGCCATGGCGGTTCCCACTACGCCTGCGGGCGTGTCACAGCCCAGGAACATAGCGGTTCCGCAGCCCAGGAAAGTTAGCACGAAGGTGCCTACGCATTCAGCAATGTACTTCTTCATAATAAAAGAATTTAGGATTAGTGGAACAAATATAAAAATTCTACGCTTTTTCTCCAACGGAACATTTGATTTTTTGCGGAACTATTTGCAAATTTGTAGAAAATGAAACACGTATGAAAAAGATCCTTGTCCTTTTTGCTTTACTGGCCGCGTTTTCGGCAGCTGCCAAAGATTATACCCTCCTTTCCCCGGACGGACGTCTCAAGATCGATATCCGGGACGGTGCCACGCTCACTTACAGCGTGAGTTATAACGGTACGGCGCTCATCAACCCGTCCGAAATCGGCCTCACCCTGGAGGACGGTACCCTGTACGGCCCGGGAACCCGCTTTACCAAGGCAATCCGCAGCAGCCGGGACCAGACTTTCCAGGCTGCCCTCTTTAAGCGCAGTGAGGTCCAGGACAAGTGTAACGAACTCAGGCTCAGGGCAAAAGACTTCGACCTGGTGTTCCGTGCATACAATGACGGAGCGGCATACCGCTATGAGCCCAAGAAGGCCATCACGGTAAAGAGCGAGAAGGCCACCTTCCGTTTTGCCGATGACTGGATGGCCTACGTGCCCTATACCGGCAACGGAGACAACGAGGGTTCCCAGTTCTATACCTCCTTTGAGGCTCCGTACCAGCACCACAAACTAAGCGAGTGGGACCGGGAACACCTGGTATTCCTGCCTATCACCATCGAGGCCGCCGACGGCATCCGCGTGTGCCTGGTAGAGAGCGACCTTTTGGATTATCCCGGCATGTTCCTGGGCAATGACGGCGGCACCCCCAACCTTTACGGCATCTTTGCCGAAGTGCCCACGGTAACGGACCGGGACGGATACAACAAGCTGCAGCGCATCGTTCACAAACGGGCCGATGTAATTGCCCAGGATACGAAACAGCTGCCCTGGCGGGGCATCATCGTGGCTGCCGAAGACCGCCAGCTGGCCCAGAGCGATTTCGTGTACCGTCTGGCCACTCCGGCCGACCAGAGCAAGGACTGGTCCTGGGTAAAGCCCGGCAAGGTGGCCTGGGACTGGTGGAACGACTGGAACCTTTACGGAGTGGACTTCGAGGCCGGCACCAACAATGAAACCTATAAGTATTATATAGATTTTGCCGCCTCCAAGGGCATCGAGTACGTGATCCTGGATGAAGGCTGGAGCATCCGCGGGAAGAGCCTGCTGGACGTGGTACCGGAGATAGACCTGGACCTGCTGTGCAATTATGCCAAAGAGAAAGGTGTGGGCCTTATCCTGTGGGCTGGCTGCTATCCGTTTATGGAAGATATGGAAGCCGTCTGCGCCAAGTATTCGGCCATGGGCATCAAGGGCTGGAAGATAGACTTTATGGACTATGACGACCAGCTAATGGTGCAGTTCTACCGCCGCGCCGCGGAGACGGCCGCCAGATACGGCATGATGTGCGATTTCCATGGCGCCTTCAAGCCCACGGGCCTGCACCGGACCTATCCCAACGTGATCAATTTCGAAGGCGTGTACGGCCTGGAAAACCTCAAATGGAACCAGCGTGCCGATGAAGTCACTTACGACGTAACCATCCCCTTTGTGCGCCTGGTGGCCGGTCCGGCCGATTATACCCAGGGTGCCATGCGCAACGCTACCAGGGCCAATTTCCGCGCCGTGAACTCGGAGCCCATGTCCCAGGGAACCCGTTGCCACCAGCTGGCGGAATACGTGGTCTTTGACGCTCCGCTCACCATGCTGTGCGACTCTCCGTCCAATTACCTCCAGGAACCGGAATGCACGGACTTCATTGCCAAAATCCCTACGGTATGGGACGAGACCATCGCCCTGGACGGCAAGATAGGGGAGTATGTGGTGATGGCCCGCCGCAAGGGGGATACCTGGTATATCGGCGCCCTTAACGGCTGGGAGGCAAGGGATATAGAAATCACCCTTCCCGTTGCCTTAAAGGGCGGAATCGCCTTCCAGGACGGTGCCAATGCCCATCGCGCTGCACGGGACTATAAGCGGGTTACGGGAATAGACCTGTCTTCCGGTAAGGTCAAGGTACATCTGGCCCCCGGAGGCGGCTATGTGCTCACGGCCCGTTAGCATACCTTTCATAAAACGATGCAGCCGGACCCGTAGTGGGACCGGCTGTCTTTCTGTCATTCTGAACGAAGTGAAGAATCTGAAACCTTACTCCGCTTCCGGAGCCATGGTGGTGTACACGTTGGTCACGTCTTCGTCGTCCTCCAGCAGGCCGGTGAGCTTGTCCAGGGTGGCGCGCTGCTCCGGAGTAACCTCCTTGAGGTCCACGTTGGGGATTTGCTCGAATCCGCCGGAGACCAGTTCGTAACCTTTCTCTTCAATGTACTTCTGGATTTGTCCGTAGGCGGTGTAGTCTCCGTAGATGGAGATTTCCACGGTCACGTTCTCGTCCTCGTCCTCCACTTCCTGGCGGAACACTTCCTCTGCACCGAAGTCGATGAGTTCCAGTTCCAGCTCTTCCAGGTCGATGGGCTTGGCCGGATCTTCCTTGATGCGGAAGACGCACTTGTGGTCGAACATGAAGGCCACGGAGCCGCTGGTCTGGAGGGCGCCGCCGCACTTGGTGAAGTAGCTGCGCACGTTGGCAACGGTTCTGGTGTTGTTGTCCGTTGCGGCCTCTACCAGATAGGCGATGCCGAAGGGGCCGAAGCCTTCGTAGATGATCTCCTTGAAGTCACCGGTCTTTGCCTCGGTGGCCTTCTTGATGGCACGCTCGATGTTTTCCTTGGGCATCTGTTCTGCCTTGGCCTCGGCGATGAGGGCGCGCAGACGCGGGTTACCGGTTACTTCGGCACCGCCCTGCTTTACGGCGATGGTGATTTCCTTGCCCAGTTTGGTGAAGGTTTTGGCCATGTGGCCCCAACGCTTCATCTTGCGCTCCTTGCGGAATTCAAATGCTCTTCCCATATTACTCGGCGGTTTCTATGCGGCTGATGTACTTGTCAATCTCGGCGGCTTCCGGGGCGTTGGCCCACTTGTCCTTGATTTCCTTATAGTAGGCGAGGGCCTTGTCCTTATTGCCCATCTCCTCGGCCACGATGCCGGCCTTGAGAAGGTATGCGGCGGCGAAGATGTTGTCCGTGGTCTTGGCGGCTTTCTCGTACCAGCTGATGGCGGTGGGATAGTCTTCCAGGCCCACATAGGCGTCACCGATGCAGCACTGGCTGCGGCCCATCAGGATGGGATCCTCGCCCTTGTACTTCTTGAGGAAGGAAATGGCCTCCTCGTATTCTCCCAGGTGGAGCTTGGACACGCCGGCGTACATGTATACGGACTGGCCGCCCTTGGCGCCGAACTGGTCGATGATGTCCTCGAAGCCCAGGTCGTTGCCGTCTCCCTTGAGGGCCAGCTCGTACTCACCGGACTCGAACCACTGCTCTGCGCGGACCATCTGGTCCTGGGCCTGCGCCTTCTTGGGCTGCAGGATGAAGCGGTTGTAGGCCAGCACGGCCAGGGCGATGATGAGCACGGCCAGCACGCAGCCGTAAATGATCTTTCCGTTCTCCTTAAAGAACATTTCTGTCTTGGAAACCGCCTCTGCCACGTTCTGCTGGCGGATTTCCTCTTCTTTGGTTTTCTTTGCCATGATATAATTACGTTTTATCTATTTGCTATAGTAGATTTCAGCCCGCAAATTTAGCAAAAAAAATGTATATTTGCAATTGAAACGCGTGAGCCATGCCCATCCTCAGGAAAATAGTAGTACAGGACTTCCGGAACATCCAGTTCCAGGAGGTCTCTTTCAGCCCCAACGTGAACTGTATCAGCGGCAGCAACGGGGCGGGGAAGACCAATCTGCTGGACGCCATCTACTACCTTTCCATGACAAAGAGCGCCTTCCCGGCTCCGGACCGCAGCAACTGGCGTTACGGGACGGAAGGCTTCACCGTAGGGGGCTCCTATGCCATGGAGAACGGCCTGGAATCCCGTTTTTCCCTGAAGGTGGGGGCCGATGGAAAGAAACTGGTGCGGGACGATAAACCCTGTCCCCGCCTGGCGGAGCATATCGGCCTGTTGCCTGTGGTGATGATCACCCCTTCGGACGGTGCGCTGGTGAGTGAATCCGGGGAGGAGCGCCGCCGCCTTTCCAATGCTGTCCTTTCCCAGATGGACCGGGAGTATCTTGCTGCCGCCCAGGCGTATACGCGTCTGTTGGGTCAGCGGAACAAGCTCCTCCGGGACGGCCTCCAGGACTGGGACCTCCTCGCCGTCTTGGACCGTCAGATGGAAAGCGCGGCCCATACCATCTACCAGGCCCGGAAGCGCCTGGCCCAGGACCTGGATCCGCTTGTGGGAGAGTATTATCGGCTCATCTCCGGCGGGGGAGAGAAGGTGAGCGTGGAATACCGTTCAGACCTCTCCGAAGCTCCGCTCACGGAACTCTTTGCCACCCGGCGGGAAAAAGACCTGGTTCTCCGCTATACTTCCTGCGGCGTCCAGCGGGACGACTTCCTTTTCACCATGGACGGCCATCCCATCCGCCGCGCCGGGTCGCAGGGGCAGCAGAAATCCTTCCTGGTGGCCCTCAAGTTTGCCCAGTACGAGATTATGAAGCGCAGTTACGGTTTTGCCCCGCTCCTGCTGCTGGACGATGTTTTCGACAAACTGGACCTGGACCGTATCGCCAATCTCATCGGCCTGGTGGCGGGTACGGATTTCGGCCAGATCTTCATTACCGATACGGATCCCGTCCGCATCCATGCCATTGTGGACCGTCTCACGGAGGACAGGGCCTATTTCAACGCTGCCGGGGGCGTATTCACCCGCGTGGAGAAGCCATGAGCGAGGACCATTCTCCGGTACGCATCCACCGCAAGCAGGCCCTCTCCATGGAGGAGCTGGTGCAGCAGTACATCAAATCCATGAAACTGGCCGCAGGGCTCAATACGCAGCGGATTTTCGAGGCCTGGGACGCCTGTTCCGGCGCCGGCCCCTTCACCCTCAAACGCTTCTTTCGGGACGGCAAACTCTACATCACGCTCAACTCTTCCGTAATCCGGAACCAGCTCTGTTTCCAGAAGGACGCGCTGGTGGAAAAGATGAACGCCTGGCTCTCCCAGGACGCGCTTTTCACCTCCGATAACCGAACCGTAAATTTCATCCGGGAACTGATCCTTAAGTAGGGCCCACGGCATCGGGAAAATTATTTTTCGGGACGGTACCCGAAAAACCAATTTCCCCGATGCCATCGCGAACCCCGCGCACGGTTTCCGTCATCCCCGGCAACAACCGGGGATCTCTATCTATTTTTCTTTATCTGTCATGGATTATTCCATGACTTTAGTTATATTTGTAGAATAAAACTGGCCGCATTCATGAAAATCGTCGCAGATACCAACATACCTTTTCTAAAAGGGGTTCTGGAGCCTTATGCCGAGGTTGTCTATATGGACGGCCGCGCCATTGACAGGGACGCCATGCAGGATGCCGATGCCGTCATCATCCGCACCCGCACCAAATGCAACGAGGAAACCCTCTCCGGCTCCCGCGTGCAGATGATAGCCAGCGCCACCATCGGAACGGACCATATAGACCTGGAATGGTGCAAGGATCATGGGATCGAGGTCAAGAATGCGGAAGGCTGCAATGCCGGCGGGGTCATGGACTATGTGTTTTCGGCCCTGTACGGAACGGCCTCCCGGCGCTCCATCAAGCTGGATGATGCCACCATCGGCATCATCGGCGTGGGCAATGTGGGCAAGCTGGTGGAAAAGATGGCCCGGAGCCTGGGTTTCCGCGTGCTGCTGAACGACCCTCCCCGTGCCCTGGCGGAAGGTCCGGAAGCGTTTGTGAGCCTGGACCAGTTGCTGCAGGAGTCCCAGGTGATTACCATGCATGTGCCGCTGGACGAAAGCACGCGCGGCATGGCAGGGCGCGAATTCTTCGAGAAAGTCCGTCCCGGCGCCATCTTCATCAACGCCTCCCGCGGGGAAGTGGTGGATGAGGCCGCCCTGCTGCACGCCCGCCCCAAACTGGGCGCCGTAGTGCTGGACACCTGGTGTAACGAACCATACGTAAATCCCAATCTCATAGATGCTTGCGATGTAGCCACCCCGCACATCGCCGGCTATTCGTACCAGGGAAAGCAGAACGGTACGGCCCGGGCGGTGCAGGCCGTGGCGCGCCATTTCGGCATCAGGGAACTGTACGACTTCGCCCCGGTTACGGACGACGAGGCGCTTCGGCCCACCAGGATAGACCTCCACGGAAAGTCGCAGGGGGAGATTGCCGCCATCCTGCAGTACAATTACCCCATCTTTACGGACGACTTCCTTTTCCGCTCCCATCCGGACAGTTTTGAAAAGCTTCGGAGCGAATACAATTACAGAAGGGAATTTTATATTGACTAACCACATAACTATGTTTAATCAGAAAGACATTCAGCAGATCCAGGAACGCGGTGCGGATCCCCGCGAGGTTTCCCGCCAGGTGGATTATTTCCGCAGCGGTTTCCCCTGGATGAAGATCGTGGGTCCCGCCACGCCGGAACGCGGCATCAAGGTAATGGACCCGGAGGCCGTGAAAGAGGCCGTGGCCTATTATAAGAAGGCCGATATCCGCGGAAAGAGCAAGTTCGTACCGGCCTCCGGCGCCGCTTCCCGCATGTTCAAGGACATGTTCGGCGGCCTGGCCAAGCTGGAGGGCGGGGAAGACCTGCCGGCCGATGCCCCCGGCGCCAAGCTGGCGGCCCGCATCAAGGATTTCGCCTTCTATACGCCGGAACTCTTCGGGGAGCCGGAAGACAGCGCCGCTTATCGGCTTAAGGCCCTCCGCCTCCTGCTCAAGGAGGAAGGCCTGGCATACGGTGCAAAGCCCAAGGGCGTGCTCAAGTTCCACCGCTATCCCCAGGAGGTGCGCACCGCCATCGCGGAGCACCTGGTGGAGGCGCAGGAATACATGCGCAATGCCGATGGAAGCTGCAACCTCACCGTAACCATCTCTCCGGAGCATCAGGCCCTCTTTGAAGAGGCCATCGGCGAAGTGAAAGAGGCCTACGAAAAGCGCTACGGCGTCAAATACAACATTCAGTTTACCTTCCAGGACAAGGCCACGGATACGCTGGCGGTGGACCCGGAGAACAAGCCGTTCCGCAAGGCTGACGGCAGTCTTCTCTTCCGGCCGGCCGGCCACGGCGCCCTCATCTACAACCTCAACAAGGTGGAAGATGAACTGGTGAGCATCAAGAACATAGATAATGTTGCGCACGAGAAGCTGCTGCCCGTCACGGCGGAATACAAGCAGGTTCTCATGGGTGTGGCCCTCCAGCTCAGGGACTGCATCTTCGGTTACCTCAGGCAGCTGGACCAGGCTCCGTCCGTGCAGCTGTGCAACGAGATAGAGAACTTCCTGGACAAGAACCTCTGCGTCCAGATGCCGCTGGCCCGCAGCGAGGCCGAACGGGTGGAA
>JAEEQF010000024.1 GCA_016285175.1 Bacteroidales bacterium | reverse complement strand
TCCGTGAGGCGCCGGATGGATTCGAAAGTCTGTTCGGCGTTCCAGGGGCATTTTTCCCTGAGCTGGTCCATTATATCCAGCAATCGGCCGAAAGCCTGTATCTTTTCTTCGCGTGTATGCATAATATTCACTGTTTGACCTGCAAATATACAAAGAATATAACTATCTTTGCCACTCCATATGAGCACAAAACCCTTCATATCGGCCCAGGAGGCCGTGCGTGTGGTGCGGAGTGGGGACCATATCCACCTCTCCAGCATCGCCAGCGTTCCGCACATCCTCATTGAGGCGCTGTGCGCTCGGGAGGATTTGAAGGATTTGCATTTCCACCATTTCCATACGGAAGGTCCGGCGCCCTATGCCGCAGGAGGCCGCTTCTTTGACCAGGGCTTCTTCGTGGGCCCCAATGTGCGAGCCCATGTGGGGGAGGGACTGGCCGATTACATTCCCGCCAACCTCTTTGAGAGCCAGCTGATGTACCGCACGGGGGCGCTGCCCTGCGATGTGGCTATGGTGCAGGTGTCGGAACCGGTGGACGGGATGGTTTCCCTGGGAACCTCGGTAGACTGCTCCGTGGCGGCCCTGGAAGTGGCCCGGGAGCGCATTGCCGTGGTGAATCCTAACGTGCCCTTTGCCTATGGGGACCTTATCCCCTTGGAGCGTTTTACGGCGCTTGTGAGGGGCGACAGCCCGCTTATCACCAAGACTTATTCGGAGCCATCGGCCATAGATGAGGAGATAGGGCGGCACTGCGCGGAACTGATCCCGGACGGAGCCTGCCTGCAGATGGGTATCGGCGCCATGCCCAATGCTATCTGCGCCTGCCTGGACGGTCACAAACACCTGGGCCTTCACACGGAGATGTTCTCGGACGGTGCTTTGGCACTGATTCGCAAAGGCGTTATAGACGGCTCCTGCAAGGCCATCGACCAGGGAAAGATTGTAGCCTCTTTCCTCCTGGGTTCGCAGGCGGTGTACGATTTCATCGGCCGGAATCCCGCCGTCCAGATGCGGGATATCGCCTATACCAACGACCCGCGTGTGATTTCCCGCAATCCGGGGATGGTGTCCATCAATTCGGCCATCGAGATAGACCTCACCGGGCAGGTGTGTGCCGATTCCATCGGAGAGCGCATCTACTCCGGTGCCGGCGGCCAGCTGGACTTCGTTCGCGGCGCCAAGCTTTCCAAAGGCGGCAAGGCCATCATCGCCCTGGCAGCCCGTACCGGCAAGGGCCTTCCCAAGATTGTCCCCACGCTCAAAGGCGGCGCCGGCGTGGTAACCCCCCGGGCCGATGTCCAGTGGGTGGTTACGGAGTATGGTGCCGTGAACCTTTACGGAAAATCCCTCCAGGAACGCGCCCGGCTGCTCATCTCCATCGCCCATCCCGAGGACCGTGAGTCCCTGGAACGCGCCGCTTTCGCCCGCTTCGGGGCCCATTGGCGCTAGCCTAAAACACCATATTCAGCGCGGCACTCTGGGCCCGCTGGCTGTGGGCGGCGTTCATCTTGCCGAAGTTCCACTTCACGCCAAAGAGGATGTATCGGCCCATGATGAGCCGGTAACTGTCTTCCTCGTAGTTGGCCGTGACGGTATGCGTGAGGTTCCGGGTCTGATTGAGGATATCCTGGCACTTGATACTCAGGTTAAACGCGCCGATGTTTTTGGAAATCTCTGCGTTCCACTGCCATTCGGGCTGGCCGTAACCGGCCGCATAGCCGCTGTAAAGGACATAGGCCAGGTCTGTAATGAACTCAAATTCCTTTTTGGTGGTATAGGACCCGCGGGCGGTGAAACGGGTATCCAGCGTATTCATGTTGGCGGTGGGATCCAGGGAATAGCGGGCGATGCGTCCCTGCGAAGAGGCGCCCACGGCGAACGAATAACGGTCCTGGTTGAACCGGATCTGAAAACTGGCCGATGGGTTGAAGGAATGGGTATGACTCTCTTCAAAACCGCTTTGTCCACTGTAGAAACGGCTGCCGGATTCATCGCCCCAGAAATCCCGCATGAAGGCGGCATAATCGAATTGCTCGTTGTCCCAGCCGGGGAGGGTGGTCCGGGTCTGGTAAGAGAGCGACGATGTATAGGTGGCCGATGCTCCCAGGACCAGAGACCAGTTTTTCTTTGCATCCAGCGGGGTTGTATAGCTGGAAGAGAAGGAAAGGTTGGCGCTGGGCTTACGGATATTCACAGGGACGGAATACAGGATGCCGTCGGCATTGTACCACTGGGCCGAGCTGATGGCATGGGTGCGGACGGTAGCGCTCAGAAACGCCATGAACGAGGAGAAGCGCTCCCGGTTGCTGCGGTTCCAGTTCAGATAAGCCGTCGTGTATCCATAAGGCTTCAGATGTATGTTTCCTACGGACAGGCGGGAAGGATTGGCGATACTGGGCACCGTGGACATCTGGGAAGAGGAAGCCTGCTGGCTGGAGCCCTGTACCTGGATGGTAATCCTGTCCTTGTCCTTGCTATGCTGGAAACGGATATAGGGAGCTAAGAACCAGTTCCACTCGCCGGCCCCCGTGGTTTCCGACATATTGTAGCTCTTGGAATAGACTTCATTGAGCATACCGTCCACATTGGCACCCAAAGTGAGCCAGGTGCCGTCACTGAACTTGTACTGCGCAGTGAGCCGGTAACTCTGTTCGCCCGTATTGGATTTGCGTTCCGAAGAATAATAATCATTATGCCCCGAAGCATCCGAAGCGTCGCGGATATTGCTGGAACGGGAGAAGTCCAACATGGCAGAGGCGGCCAGCGTCCATTTGTCTCCTATGGGTTCCGTATACTGGAGCCGGGAATAAACCTGATAGGACTGGCCGGCAGATAGATAATGCAGGTCCTGGATCTCCTCGTGGAAATCCGTAAGCATCTTGGAAAATACATCGCTATCCCCGTCGCTGCCGGAATAATAGCCGTCCAGGCTGAGAAACAGGCTGCGCCCTTTCTTTCCACCCAGTTCACGGAAGGAGATATCGCCGCTCAGATCCACCGTTTTCTGGTCTGTAAGGGAGCGGGTGGCGCCTTCCGTCCTGTTCAGGGCACTCTCTCCCCGGAAGGTTTCGGAAGTATTGGTTTTGTAGGTGTCGGTCCTGCCGTACTGGAAATCCGGCCGGAAATGGAACCAGACCTTTCCCTCTTCCTTCTGCAATTCCATGTTGCCTGTAACGGAATGGGCATACTGCCGTCCCCTGTCTTCCGTTGTGGTGAGCAGGTTTTCCCCATCCAGATAACTTGTCCGGCTGGAGAGGGTTCCGGAATCCGTATCCGTATATTTATAGTCGGCGCCGACTGTGGTTTCCACGTCTTTGATGCGGGAGGTGTTGGCGTTGAAACCCAGCTGAGAGGCCGTGGTCAGCCCCTGGTCCGACGAGGAGAGCACTTCTCCGTCACCGCTGACGACCACGAAGACGCTATTGGAGTCCATCACATTCTGCCCGTTGGCTATCACGGTGAGCTGGTCCTTCTCCCCATAGGCCGATAGCAGGGCATTAAGGTTATAAAGCAACCCCCTGTCGGCCTGCATAGGGTCGTCCGGATCTTTGCCGATATCGGCTCCCGCCTTTATTCCCACGTTGCCAAACCAGCCTTTTTCGTATTCCTTCTTAAGCGCGACGTCCAGCACCTTTTCCCGCTGGCCGTCCTGGAGGCCGGTGGCGCGGGTAGCCTCCGACTCCCGGTCTATCACGCGGATCTTGTCCACCACGGCCGCCGGAAGGTTGTTCAGGGCCGTACTCTGGTCGTCAAAGAAGAACGTCCGGCCTCCCACGGTGAGCTGGTCAATCTCCTCTCCGTTGAACTTCACCTTACCTTCCTCAGTAATCTCCATACCCGGCATCCGCTGCAGGAGGTCCTTGAGCATGGCATTGGCCCCCACCCGGAAGGAGGAGGCGTTGAACTCTACCGTATCTTTCTTCACCACGATGGGATTACCCACATCCGTTACCGTGGCGGCCTGCAGGAACAGCGGGTCCTGTTGCAGGAGCAGGGTGCCCATATCCACCTCCCGCTCCCGGAAATAACGTTCCTTCGCGATGGGCTTGTATCCCATCATCTCTATATGGAATACATAATTGCCGAAAGGCACTTCGTCCAGTTTGGCCTCTCCCTTGGCGTCACTGAGGGTGAAGTTGGTAATGGTGGTATCCTTGGCGGGAATCACATACACGGAGGCGAAGGGAACGGGCTCCCGGGTGAGCGAATCCAGTACCGTGACCGTGATTTCACTCATCCGGTCCTGGAACACGTTGTCGTTTATGATAAAAACCTGCGCCCGGGACGGAATGACGAACCCGAGCAGCAGGAGTATGACCGAGAATAATCTGTATCTCACTTGTTTCCGTTTTTGAAAGCCGTGCTTTCGCTGCAACAATCGCGCCGGAAACAGCTAAATCCTGGGCTTCTGGACAACGCGTATTACCAGTGAGATGAAAAAGACGATGAGGCCGTACAGGACGGGAATCATGGCCACCTTCAGGCCGCCGCAAATCACGGCCTGGCTCACATCTCCTATCATCTGGATGGCATCACAGGCCTGGACGAAGCCCAGCAGCGTAGCGAAAACACCAGTTATCAGCCCTCCGAGGCCGATTTCCTTTACCCACTTGGGGGCCTTCCAGGCAGCGATGAACAGGCCGATGAGGAAAAGGGTGATGATGATCATGAAACCCATCCCGCCTTCAACGAATACGCGGGCGATGGAGAAGCCCGGACGGGTGTAGGTTTCCGGCTGGGCCACGCCCAGGGAATCCACAACATACATGATTTCTTCTTTCATGGCAAAACGATTTTTTGGTTTGCTGCAAAGATACGGCAGGAGGCCTGTATTTTCCAAAGATGAATCCCACTGCAAGGGTGTCAAAACCCACTGCAGGGCTTCCGGGCTTGCATACGCGAGGGTTTTTACCTATTTTTGTGACGGAATGAGAATCGCTTTGCGCATAGGATACTGGCTTTTCGCCATCGCCCTTCTGGCCGCCATCCTGGTGAGCCTGGACTACACTTTGTCCCAGGCGGTGCTCATCGGCCTGGTGTTCTGCCCCTGCGCGCTGGCGCTGGAATACCTGATGCCCAAGGCCCGGAGGCCTGTGGACAAGGTGTATCTTTCCCTGGCAGTGCTGCTGTCCATCGTACTGCTCATCCTGGTGCTGCACCAGTGTGTCTGGACCACCCTCACCCAGTACGGGGCCCATCTGCCGGAGAAGGAAGTGCCCCCGATGCTCATCAATCCGGCCTTCCTGGGCCTCATCCTCACGGTGCTCTCCATCGGCGATTTTTATTGGGCCAGATGGATAGGCCGGCGCTATAAAGCCAAGGACCGCAGCGTCACCTTCTTCTCCGAGCGCCGGAGCATCACGCTACCCCTGGCCGATATCCTCTATATCGAGTCCAACGACACGGAAGTGCGCATTGTCACCGCCTCCGGGGAATCCTACCGGAACAAAACCGGCATCAGCCAGTGGGGGAATCTGCTGGGCGAGGATTTCCTCCGCATCCACCGCTCGTACCTGGTACGGGCCGATGCCGCCACGCTCATATCGGCCGATACCGTGAGCGTGGGCGAGGTCCAGTTACCCGTTTCCCGCAAGTACAGGGAAAGTATTTATTCGTGCTTGGCCAAACGTTCCCAGGCCAGTTCCTCCCACTTGGTGCCGGGACGGCCGTAGTTGGCATAGGGGTAGATGGAAATACCGCCGCGGGGGGTGAAGAAACCGGTGACTTCCAAGTATTTGGGATCCATCAGTTTCACCAGGTCCTTCATGATGGTGTTCACGCAGTCCTCGTGGAAGTCTCCGTTGGAACGGAAGCTGAACAAATAGAGTTTCAGGGATTTGGACTCTACCATCCGCTTGTCCGGGACGTAGCCGATACGGATTTCGGCAAAGTCCGGCTGGCCCGTGATGGGGCAGAGGGTGGTGAATTCCGGGCAGTTGAAACGCACCCAGTAGTCGTTTTCGGGATGCTGGTTCTCAAAGGTCTCCAGCACTTCCGGAGCGTAGGTCTGGCTGTAGACGCTCTGGCGTCCCAAAGCCTGCAGTTCTGAACGGTCCCTTGCCATATTATTCCTCCTCCCCGGCTTCTTTAAGACGCTCTGCGTTTTCTGCAATCTGGAGTTGGTCTATGCACTCCTGGATGTCGCCGTCCATAAAGACGGGCAGGTTGTACATGCTCCAGCCGATGCGGTGGTCCGTCACGCGGCCCTGCGGATAATTGTATGTGCGGATCTTGGCGCTGCGGTCTCCGGTGGAAACCATGGTCTTGCGCTTGGCGGCAATCCCGTCCAGGTACTTCTGGTGCTCCATATTGTACAGGCGGGTACGGAGCTCTTCCATGGCGCGGTCCAGGTTCTTGAGCTGGGAGCGCTCTTCCTGGCACTGCACTACGATGCCGGAAGGGATATGGGTAAGGCGGACGGCCGAATAGGTGGTATTCACCCCCTGTCCGCCGGGGCCCGAAGCGCAGAAGAGGTCCTTCCGGATATCGGCCGGATTGAGCTCGATATCAAATTCTCCGGCTTCCGGGAAAACGGCCACGGAGGCGGCCGATGTCTGGATGCGGCCCTGGGTTTCCGTCTGGGGCACGCGCTGCACGCGATGCACGCCGGATTCGTACTTCATTACGCCGTATACGCCGTCCTGGGTGCTGGAGAGTTTGAACACAATCTGCTTGTAGCCGCCGGAGGTGCCGGGCGCCTGGTCCGTGATTTCCAGCTTCCAGCCGCGACGCTCCGCAAAGTGCTGATACATGCGGAAGAGGTCTCCGGCAAAGATGGCCGCTTCGTCGCCGCCGGTGCCGCCGCGGATTTCCACCATGGCGTTCTTGCTGTCGTCCGGATCGGCCGGAATGAGGAGGAGCTTGATGTTCTGCTCCATTTCCGGGAGCTTGGGCTCAATGTCCGCAATCTCTTCCCGGGCCATTTCCTTAAGGTCCTCGTCCTTCTCGTTCATGAGGATGTCCTTGGCCTGCGAGAGTTCCTCCACCAGCCTCTTGTATTCCAGGCCGGCGGCGATGATGGGCTGCAGCTCCTTGTAGTCTTTGTTGAGCTGGACGAACTTCTTCATATCCGCAATCACTTCCGGGTCTGCGAGTTGCTGCTCCAGCTTCTTGTATTTATCCTGAAGGCTCAGCACCTTCTCCAACAGCGTATTCTCTGCCATAGCAAATTGTATTTCAGTCTGCAAAGATAATGATTTTCTGCGTATTTACAGGTATGTTTGTCCAGTATGAGCTTTTCTTCAGGTTCTGGTGGACGATCCGGATGGAAATTCCGGAATAATCTGTAACTTTGAGGAAAACTAACCGCCATCATGCCCAGGCGCACCGGCATATTCTCTTTTTTCGCTTCCCTGTACCGGGACGGGTTCCGGAACATGACCTGGGGAAAGCCTCTGGTGTGGCTTATTGTGCTAAAACTTATCATCCTCTTCGCCATCCTTCGCGTTTTCTTCTTCAAGCCGGCCATGAAGGGCCTCTCGGACCAGCAGAAGAGCGAGGCGGTGGGCGCTGCCCTCACGAAATCTCATAACCCAGATACATTAGAACTATTAACTGATTAATACTATGGACGTGGTAATCTGGTCGCGGATCCAGTTCGCGATGACGGCAGCCTATCACTGGCTGTTTGTGCCCCTCACCCTGGGCCTGGCCCTGGTGATGGCGGTAATGGAGACCCTCTATGTGGTAAAAAAGGATGAGTTCTGGAAGAAGACCGCCCAGTTCTGGATCAAACTTTTTGCCATCAACTTCGCCGTGGGCATCGCTACGGGCATCATCCTGGAATTCGAATTCGGCACCAACTGGAGCAATTATTCCTGGTTCGTGGGCGATATGTTCGGCGCGCCGCTGGCCATCGAAGGCATCCTGGCCTTCTTCATGGAAGCCACTTTCTTCGCCGTGATGTTCTTCGGCTGGAATAAGGTTTCGCCCAAATTCCACCTGGCTTCCACCTGGCTCACCGGCATCGGCGCCACCATATCGGCCTACTGGATCCTGGTGGCCAACGGCTGGATGCAGAACCCCGTGGGCACCACCTTCAATCCGGACACCGTCCGGAGCGAGATGGCATCGGCCGCGGCATTCTGGGAGGTGATTACCAACCCTGTGGCCGTGAGCAAATTCTGCCACTCCGTAACCAGCGGCTGGGTTACCGGCGGCATCTTTGTGGTGGGCGTGAGCGCCTGGTACCTGCTCAAGAGGCGGCATGTGGAATTTGCCCGCAAGAGTATGCTGGTGGGCGCCATCGTGGGCCTGGTGGGTTCCGGGGCGGTTATGCTCTCCGGCGACTCCTCCGGCGTGCACGCGGCGGAATTCCAGCCGATGAAGCTGGCCGCGGCCGAAGGCCTGGAGGACGGTGGCAACGGCGCCGCCTTCACCATCGTCCCGGGCATCAAGATCCCGCATATGCTGTCGCTGCTGGCCACCCATGACTGGAACGGCTATGTGCCCGGCATCAACGACATCCTTAACGGCTACACGGACAACGAGGGCCATGTAATCCCCTCCGTGGCCGAAAAGATGGAGATGGGCCGGAAGGCGCTGGATGCCCTGGCCGTCTACCGCAGCACCGAGGATCCCGCCGTCAGGGCCGATGCGCTGGAAGTGCTGAATGCCAACGTCCAGTATATGGGTTACGGCCATCTGGAGAAGGCGGAAGACGTGGTTCCGCCGGTGGGCGTGGTTTTCTGGGCCTTCCGCCTCATGATCGGCCTGGGCATGCTCATAGCCCTGGTGCTGCTGCTGGTGCTCATTGCCATCTGGAAAGATAAACTGGGAGCTTGGAAGTGGCTCCTTTGGGCTGCCATCGTATGCATCCCGCTGGTGTATATCTGCGGCCAGAGCGGCTGGGTTGTGGCCGAAGTAGGCCGTCAGCCCTGGACCATCCAGGGCCTCCTGCCGGTGAACGTGGCCATCTCCAGCCTCAGCGCCGGCGCCGTGAAGACCACCTTCTTCATTTTCCTGGCGGTCTTCGCCCTCTTCCTTGCCATCGAGATCCGGATCCTGGTCCGGGCCATCGGCAAGGGTCCCGAAGTTGAACCCGAAAACATCTAAGCCATGACTTACGAATTCTTACAGAACTATTGGTGGGTCCTGATCGCCCTCCTGGGCGGTCTGCTGGTGGCCCTGATGTTTGTCCAGGGTGCCAACCTGCACCTGGGGAACCGTGCCCTGAACGATACGCAGAAGCGCATGGTCCTCAATTCCACCGGCCGGAAGTGGGAACTCACCTTCACCACGCTGGTCACCTTCGGCGGCGCCTTCTTCGCCTCCTTCCCGCTATTCTACAGCACCAGCTTCGGCGGCGCCTACTGGGTGTGGGTGCTGCTCCTGCTCTCCTTCGTCTTCCAGGCCGTGGCCTACGAGTTCCAGCACAAGAAGGGAAACCTGTTGGGAGTTAAAGGCTTCCGAGTGGCCCTTATGGCTAACGGCCTGCTGGCTCCCTTCCTGGTGGGAACGGCCGTGGGCACATTCTTCACGGGTTCCGACTTTACGGTGAACAAGGTGGCCATCACGGATCCGTCGGCCCCGGTCATAAGCACCTGGGGAAATAACTGGCACGGCCTGGAGGCCCTGGGCCAGTACCATGCGGTACTGCTGGGGGTTACGCTGATGTTTCTGGCCGCCATCCTGGGGGCGTTGTATATCCTGAACAACGTGGACGACGAAACCATCCGGGCGCAGATGCGCCGGAGCATCAAGATGTCCATCGGCCCGTTCCTTGTCGCCTTCCTTTTCTGGACGGCCATCCTGTTTGCCCGGCAGGGTTACGCCGTTACCCCGGACCAGGTGGTCTATCTGGAACCGTTCAAGTACTGGCACAATTTACTGGCCATGCCCGTTGTGCTGGTGATGCTGCTCTCCGGCGTGGTGCTGCTGCTCTACAGCCTCTACCTGGGGGCCTTCAGCAAGTCCCTCAAGGGCATTTGGTTCGCCATGCCGGGTACGGTACTGGTGGTCATGAGCGTGTTCTTCCTTGCCGGTTTCAACGGTACGGCCTACTATCCCTCCTGCACAGACCTCCAGAGCTCCCTTACGCTGGACAACAGCTGCTCCAGCTTTTTCACGCTCAAGGTAATGGCCTGTGTATCGCTCTTAATCCCGTTTGTAGTTGCCTACATCGCGTACGCCTGGCGTGCGATGGACCGCAAGAAGATTACGGAGGAAGAAATAAGTTCTGGGGAGAACAAGTATTAGCGCGGAACCGCCGCCAGGGTAATCCGGGCCTGGGCGCAGCGTTTGCCACCAACCGAAAGGGCGGCCTCACTTACGTAGAGGCTGCCTTTTTGTTCCAGGAGGGTGCAGACCACTTCGCATTCGTCCCCGGGATGGACGGAGCCGCGGAATTTGACGGCATCCAGGCTGCGGTACACCATAAGATTTTGGGCAAAGGCTTCCGGAAACAGCTGGAAACAGGCCTGGGCCATGATTTCGCAGAGGATGACGCCCGGGACGATGGGATGGCCCGGGAAGTGACCCTGGCAGAACCACGGGTCCTCCGGGATGCGGTAGCGGGCGCGGGCGCTGCCATCGGCCTCCAGGGAAGTGCTGTCCAGCAGCAGCATGGGCTCCCGGTGGGGGAGTATCTGTTTGATTTCTTCCCGCGTCATCCCTTATAAGGCCTGAAGGCGATGCAGGCGTTGTGTCCGCCGAAGCCGAAGGAATCCGAGATGCCCAGGGTGAGGTCCGTCTTCACGGCCACGTTGGGCGTATAGTCCAGGTCGCATTCCGGGTCCGGGCAGTCCAGGTTGATGGTGGGCGGGCAGATGCCTTCCTTGAGGGCCATCACCGTGGCGATGGCTTCCGCCGCGCCGGCGGCGCCGAACATGTGGCCGGTCATGGATTTGGTGGAGGAGATGTGGGCCTTGTAGGCATAGTCTCCCAGGGCCACCTTGTAGGCCAGGGTTTCGGCCACGTCGTTCAGCTTGGTGCCTGTTCCGTGGGCGTTGATATAGAGGTTGTCACGGGAGGCGTCGAAGCCGGCTTCCGTGAGGGCGTCCCGGATGGACTGGGCCTGGGTGCTGCCGTCCGGACGGGGGGCGGTGGCGTGGAAGGCGTCGCAGGTGTTGCCGTAGCCCACCATTTCTCCGTAGATGGTGGCCCCGCGCTCCAGGGCGTGGTCCAGGGATTCCAGGATGAGCACGGCGGCGCCGTCACCCATCACGAAGCCCTGGCGGTTGGCGTTGAAGGGCAGGGAAGAGTAGGCGGGATCCGTGGCCCTTGTGAGGGCCTTGGCGTTAAAGAAACCCGCTACGCCGATGGGGATGGAGGCATGCTCCGCTCCGCCGGCGATGATGGCATCGGCATACCCGTGCCGGATGGCGCGGAAGGCCTCGCCGATGCAGTGCGAGGAGGTTGCGCAGGCCGTCACGATATCCAGGCAGGGTCCCTTGGCCTGGTGCTTGATGGCAATGTGGCCGGCGGCGATATTGGAGATCATGGTGGCGATGAACAGCGGGGAAATCCACTGTCCGGTGGGGTCTTCGATCATCTTCTGCGTCTCGCGGTACTGGACCTCGAAGCCGCCGATGCCGGAACCCACGTACACGCCCAGGCGGAAAGGGTCTATGTTGGAGCCCTCGCCTTCGGTCTGAAGGCCGGACTGCTTCATGGCCTGCCAGGCGGCGGCCATGGCATACAGGGTGAAGTTGTCCTGCTTGCGGATGAACGGCTTCTCCATGCCGAACTTTTCGGCGTCAAAGTCATTCACCTTGCCGGCGAAAGTGACGGGCATGTCCTTGAAGGCTTCCACGTAATGGATGCCGCATACGCCGCTAATGAGGTTCTTCCAAAAAGTATCCAAATCCTGGCCGATGCAGGAAATCACGCCCATGCCGGTAACAACCACTCTCTTGGGTTCCATAATCTATTCTCCTATCAAATCTTTTGCACCGGCGAGCAGCCTTTCCGCTCCGCCGATGATATCGTTAACAATTTCTTCCGCCGTCTCTTCCCTGCGGATGAGCCCGGCTGCTTCGCCTGCGAGGAAGCTGCCGCCGGCAAGGTCTCCGTCAAAGACCGCCTTCCGCACGGAACCAGTGCCGAAGGCCCTGAGCTCATCGGCCTGAACGGCAGGGTTCGCCTCCATCTGGGCGAATTTCTTGGTAAAGGGCGTCTTCAGGGCCCTTACAGCGTCTCCTAAACGCTTGCCCGTGACCATGGTACCCAGGTCGCCGGCCTTGATGAGGCGCTCCTTGTACGTGGGATGCACCTTGCACTCACGGGCCACCAGGAAGCGGGTTCCCACCTGTACGCCGCAGGCTCCCAGCATAAAGGCCGCCGCAGCGCTGCGCCCGTCGAAGATGCCGCCGGCCGCCAACACCGGAATCTCCACTGCATCCACCACTTGCGGCACCAGCGCCAGGGTGTGCACGTTCCCGATGTGGCCGCCCGATTCGGCCCCTTCCGCTATTACGGCCGTGGCGCCCAGCTCCTGCATTTTGAGGGCATAGGCCACCGAGGCTACCACGGGAATCACCTTGATGCCGGCCGCCTTCCATTTCTCCATGTACGGAGCCGGGATGCCGGCACCAGTGGTTACTACGCCCACGCCTTCTTCCACCACCACATCGGCCACTTCCGCGGCGTCCGGCGCAGCAAGCATGATATTCACTCCGAAGGGTTTACGGGTAAGCTCCCGGGCCTTCCGGATCTCTGCGCGCACAACATCGGCCCCTCCCTGGATGGAGGAGATGATGCCCAGGCCTCCGGCTTCGGAGACTGCGGCGGCAAGGCGCCCGTCGGCAATCCAGGCCATGCCGCCCTGGAAGATGGGTTTCTCAATGCCCAGTATGCTGCAGAGAGCGCTTTTAATCATTACTTTCTGTTCCGTTTCCTCCTTTCACGCACACGGTACGCGCTTTCCACCATCAGCTGGTCCTGGAAGCAGCCGCGGGCTGCCAGCAGGTTGCAGATGCAGATGATAAGCGGGAAGATTACCGTCCACTTGAATACCGGTCCCTCGAATGTGAAGTACATCCAGGCCAGCCAGGCTTGCATGCCCAGGGCCACGATGGCGCTCAGGACCGCCAGCCGCATTTGCAGGATCCGGTTCTTGTATACTATGAGCGAGAGCGCAATCATGCAGGAAAGGATGCCCAGCAGGATGGCGAAGTACGGACGCTGCAGCTGCAGGTAGGTGACTTTAACCATTCCGTCCGGGTCTGCCACCGTATAGGCGGTCCCTGCCAGCAGCGCGATGGCCAGCGCCATGGATATCATCAGGTATAGTGTTTGGATGCGTTGCCACATAACATCAATGCATAATAATTTACAAAGATACATACTTTTTTGTAAATTTGTAAACTTGATGCCCCACAGGCTCTATGCACGGAACTATGACACCACTGGAATCTTTGTTCAAAAAACACTTTGGCAGTGCCCCTCAAAGGGTACAGGCCCTTTGCGGATCGGCCAGCCACCGGCGGTATTTCCGCCTGTGGGGGGACGGTTTTTCCGTCATCGGCGTAGAAGGGACGGATCCGGACGAGAATCGCGCTTTCCTTACCCTGGACCGGCATTTTGCCTCCAAGGGCATCCGGGTGCCCTCCGTTTTGGCCGAAGAGGGGCTTTGCTATCTGCAGGAAGACCTGGGCGGGGACAGTCTCTTTGACGTAGCCGTGGCCGGAGGGCGTTTTGATGAAGACCTCCTTTGCGCTACCATGGCGGCCCTCCCCAAGATCCAGGTGGAGGGGGCCCGGGGCCTTGACTGGAACGTCTGCTATCCCCAGCCTTCCTTCGACGGGCGTATGGTGGACTTTGACCTCAACTACTTCAAATACGACTACTTGAAACTCACGGGTGCGGAATTCAACGAGATCCGTCTCCAGGAGGATTTTGACAGTTTAAAGGCCGATTTGCTGGCGGAGCCGTCGGAAACCTTCCTGTACAGGGACTTCAATGCCAGGAACGTGATGGTGAAGGACGGGGAACCTTGGTTCATAGACTTCCAGGGCGGCCGCCGCGGCCCCGTCTATTACGATGTGGCCTCCTTCGTCTGGCAGGCCAAGGCGGCCTATCCCGCCGCCCTCCGGGAAAAGCTGGTCTGTACATATATGGATGCGCTCAAGGCGTATATGCCGGTGGATGAGCAGCATTTCCGGGAGCGCCTGCGGCTGTTTGTGCTGTTCCGCCAGCTCCAGGTGCTGGGCGCCTACGGTTTCCGGGGCCTCTGGGAGGGAAAGCCGTACTTCCGGGAGAGCATTCCCTTCGCCCTCAGGAACCTTCGCGAACTCCTGCCCTTCCCGCAGTATCCGTATCTGTCGGAGGTACTTTCGGTTTTGGTGGCTCCGGGAGGTACTGACACTCCTGAACCCTCCGGTCGCTTCGCTCCCTCCGTCCTTCCCAACTCACCGTGCTCTACGAGCACTGGTTGTGGGCCCCTCCCTCTGACACGGCCGAGGGCGGCCATGGGTTCAGGAGTGTCAGTACCTCCCGGAGCAGAAGAATTGATAGTAACCATTTATAGTTTCTCATTCAAGAAAGGGATTCCGGAGGATGCTTCCGGGAACGGAGGCGGTTATGTGTTTGACTGCCGGGGGACGCACAATCCTGGTAAGTACGACGAGTATAAACAGCTCACGGGGTTGGACCGGCCGGTGATAGACTTTTTGGAAAAGGACGGGGAGATCCTGCGGTTCCTGGAGGGCGTTTATTCTTTGGTGGACCATCACGTACGGCGCTTCCAGGAACGGGGTTTTACGCACCTGCAGGTTAGTTTCGGCTGCACCGGCGGGCAGCACCGTTCCGTCTATTGCGCAGAGCATCTGGCGGCGCACCTGGTAAAGGAATTCGGCGTCAAGGTGCACCTGATCCACCGGGAAAGAGGATTCTGCCGATGCCTATGAAAGCGATGATCTTTGCGGCGGGCCTGGGAACCCGCCTGAAACCCATTACCGATACGCTGCCCAAGGCCCTGGTGCCGGTGGGCGGAGAACCCCTGCTCGCCCATGTGATCCGGAAGCTCGTTGCTGCCGGCTATGACCATCTGGTTGTGAATGTGCATCATTTCCCGGACCTGGTCATCGGCTATCTGAAGGAGCATGACTTCGGGGTGCGGGTGGATATTTCCGACGAAAGGGATTTCCTCCTGGAAACCGGGGGCGGTGTGGCGCATGCACGAGGGTTCCTGGAGGGGGAGCCCTTCCTGGTGCATAACGTAGATATCCTTTCCAACCTGGACCTGCAGTGGTTCCGGGAACAGCATCGGCCCGGTGCCCTGGCCACCCTGCTGGTGAGTGAACGCAAAACCCAGCGCTACCTGCTCTTCCGGGAGGATGGCCGACTGATGGGTTGGACCAACCTGGCCACCGGAGAGGTCCGCAGCCCTTTTCCGGACCTGGATCCATCGGCCTGCCGCATGCTGGCCTTTTCCGGCATCCACTATATGTCTTCCGGCATTTTCCAGGCCTTTGAAGCACTGGACATGCCGGAGCGCTTCCCCATCATGGACTTTTACCTCAAAGCCTGCGACCGCTATCCCATCTACGCCGCCATTCCCTCTGCCCTCCAGCTTCTGGACGTAGGCAAGCTGGACACCCTGGCCGCCGCAGAGAGTTTCCTACAGGGATAATCGATTAATAATGAGTGTATTAACGATGATGATCAGCGGTTAAGCAATATGCGGATCAAGGGGAGTTTCGGTCTCTACCGGAATTTCGTCAATATTGCCGCGTTCCTGCTGCAGCGGGATGCGGTAGAAAGCCCATATGCAGGCGGCGAGGACGGCGGTACCTGCAATGATCAGCGGAATATAGGTTCCCATGGGCATGGTTTCAATCCAGTATTCCGTCTCATCCACATTGGAGAACTGGGCGGCGATCACCGCCGAACCGTTGTTCACGAAATGGATGAGCATGGTAAGCAGCAGGGAGCCGGTCTTGTAATAGACATAACCCATGACCAGGCCGACGAAGAAGGCATTGAGGGCCTGCCAGGGGTTCCCGTGGATGAGGGCGAAGAACAGGGCGCTGACCACGATGGCCCAGGCGGGCTTCATCTTGGTAAGCAGGCCGCGGAGGACGACGCCCCGGCACATCCATTCCTCGAAGACGGGGGCGAAGATGGCGGTTACCAGGAAGGAACTCCAGAAGGGGCCGCCTGTTACCTGCTTCATCGTCTCCAGGAATGAATCGTAGAATTCCTTCATCCTGGGAGTGGCGGTGGTGAGCTTGTAATTGGCGTAGTTGGGGAGGTCCGAGGCAACCATGAGGCTGAAGGTGAGGACCACGGTGATAAGGGCCAGGATCCAGCCCTTATACGGGCCGAAGTTCTTGCTGTCGAGCTTATATCCCGTTTCGAAGAGGCTGTTGCGCTGGCTCTTGTGGGCCACATAGATCATGGCGGGCAGGAACTGCAGCGGGTACATGACGACCATCCCGTAATCCGTTACAACCTTCATGGGGAGGAAAGCCATGAGGATGAGCATTACAAGGCCGCCCAGGAGGGCACCCACGACGAACCATCCCAGCATGGCGAACATGCCGCCGATGCCCGGGACATACCAGGAATGGGTACCATACAGATTGTAGTTATTCACTTTTCTGGCAAAGAGTTCCATATCAATACAGGGGGCTGGGATAAATTCCTTTTTCTACCAATTCCGCGAATTTGGCCACAACGCCGGGACGGTCTTCCTTGAAGGTGACGCCGAACCAGCGGGAAGGGGTGGAAAGCACTTCGCAGGAGCCTTCGCCTTCCTTGACGATTACATCCACCACGTAAGGGATATAGAATTCCTTCTTGGGTTCGTTGATGTTTTTCTCCAGGAAGGTTTCGAAGAGCTTTTCGCTCTTGGCAAAGTAGTCCGGGGTGAAGCCCCACATATTCATGGAACAGAGGGCCTTGGCGGCCAGTTCCACATGGGTTTCCCCGCTCACGGAGTTGTTGCCGTATACTTTTCCATCGGCCTCTTTGGCAATTTCCAGATGCTCTACCACGTCCGTGAGATTGCCCTTCTGGTCATAGGTGCAGATGCCGCGGGACACGCTGCCGTTCTCGCTGAGGGTGTTCTCCAGCTGGAAGCCCACGATGCAATACTGGCCGCAGGTGTTCTCATGCTTGCGGCACCAATCTCCCAGGATCCTGAAGGAATCCTTGCCGTAGAAGTCGTCTCCGTTGATGACGGCGAAGGGTTCCTTGATCACATCGGCCGCCATCATCACGGCGTGGGCGGTGCCCCAGGGCTTTACGCGCTCCGGGTTAAGGGTGAAACGGGCAGGTATCTTGTTGAGTTCCTGCGTTACAAACACAAACTCAAGAGGTTCTCCATCAATGGTTTTCACGCCATTGTACTTGGCTTTCACGGCTTCTTCCATCTGTTCCTTGAAGGACTCCCGGACAATATAGACCACCTTGCCGAAGCCGGCCTCCACCGCGTCGTGGATGGAATAGTCTATGATGGTTTCTCCGTGGGGGCCCAGGCCGTCCATCTGCTTGAGTCCGCCGTAACGGCTGCCCATGCCGGCCGCCAGTACCAAAAGTGTAGGTTTCATATTTTAGTCAATTTAGTTTCGTAGAATCATACAAAATTAGTAAATTCGCGACAATTAAGGAAATAAATCTCACCCTATGGAAGGGAAAAGCAGCAAATGGAACCTGCTCAAGCGCAGTGACCACAATTATTTCATCCCTTTTGTCATCATCGTAACCACGCTGGTGGCACTGTGGCTGCTGTTCTTTTCCCATGCCAGCGTCCTCAACTGGATCCGCGCCTCCGTGGAAGTGAAGAACCAGGAAACGGAAATGGCCCGTCTGGGCAAGGAGATTGAACAGATGGATGCAGAGATAGAAGACCTCACCCACAACCGGGATTCCATCGAGGCCTATGCCCGCGAAACTTATAAATTCGCTGCGCCCGGGGACGACGTATATATCGTAGAATAAAGCCGCTTGGTGCGCACAGCTTCCGCCACATCGTGCACCCTGAGGATATCGGCCCCTTTTTCCAAAGCTATGAAATGGACTATCTGCGTGGGAGAGAGCGCTTCCTCCGGAGTTATTCCTAACGGTTTGTAAATCATGCTTTTCCGTGAAACGCCAACCAGGATTTTCCGGCCCGTTTGCCGGAGCTGGTCCAAGTGCCGGAGCAGTTCATAATTCTGCTCCACGGTTTTGGCAAAACCGAATCCCGGGTCCAGGATCCAGTCCTTTATCCCGTACTCATCGGCCTTTTTCCCAAATTGGACGAAATACGCCTTTACGTCTTCCACTATATTGGTATAGGAGGTTAGCCCTTGCATGGTTTCCGGCGTTCCCCTCATGTGCATGGCCACATAGGGAAGGCCCAGCCGGCCCACCGTGGGCAGCATCCGCGGGTCCAGCTGCCCGGCGCTGATGTCGTTCACCAGGAAAGGGCCGATGGCGTCATACACCCTTTGCACAATCCCGGCGCGATAGGTGTCCACGGACAGCCTGGCCTCCGGAAAGGCCTTCCGGATAGCCCCCAGGGCCCCTTCCAAACGCCGCCATTCTTCCTCCGGCGACGGCTGCTCCGCTCCCGGCCTCGTGCTGCAGGCCCCGAGGTCCAGCCTGTCGGCCCCCTCCTCCAGCATGGCCCCGGCCCGCTCCACCGCCTCCGCCGCCTTCACGCGGCTCTCGGCGTAGAACGAATCCTCCGTGAGGTTGATGATGCCCATTATTTCTGCCATGGCGCAAAGATACTATATTTTTCAATAACCTGGCCAGAGTTCATCCTACTGATTATCAACGATTTATTGATTTCTCCCTGTGATTCCAGTCACAGGGAGAAACGCATAACTAAAAGATTATCAGTGTCTTAAAGAATTCTGTTTATTGTGTCCGTTGTTTTTGCTATCTTTGCAAAAACAATCAGTTATGTTAATTGTACTGGAAGGCCTGGACGGGGCGGGGAAGTCCACCCAGGTCCGGATGCTGAAGGAATACCTGAAGGAACGCTGCGGGGAACTGGAGTATATCCATTTCCCCCGCTACGACGCCCCGGTGTACGGAGACCTCATCGGCCGCTTCCTTCGCGGAGAGTTCGGGGACAACTCCCAGGTGCACCCGCAGCTGGTGGCCCTGCTTTTTGCCGAAGACCGGCATGGCGCCGTCCCGCAGATGCGTGCGGCGCTGGATGCCGGGAAGCCTGTGCTGCTGGACCGATATGTGTATTCCAACATCGCCTACCAGTGCGCCAAACTCAAGGACCTGAAGGAGCGCCGGAACCTGCGGAACTGGATCTTCCATACCGAGTATGGGGAGTTCGGACTTCCGGAACCGGACCTGAACCTTTTCCTGGACGTACCCATCGGCTTTGTGGAGCAGAGCCTTACAAAGGGCCGCAGCGGCAGTGACCGGGATTATCTGGAAGGAGGTTCCAGGGATATCCATGAGGCCGATATGGCTTTCCAGCGCGCCGTGCGGGATGCATACCTGCAGGAGGCCGTACGGGATCCGCATTTCCTCCGTATAGACTGCAGCGCCCCGGACGGTTCCATGCTGCCGCCGGAGGCCATTTTCAAGCTGGTCCGTGAGACCGTAGACCCTATCCTGTCATAATGAAGTACAGAAACATACGCCTGCGCCGGCTTGTGGCCGTGCTGATGGGCATCTTTTTCCTCAGCACCGGACTCCTGAAACTCATGGATCCGGTGGGGACCATGCTCATTGTTACGGAGTACCTTAAGTTCTTCCATCTGCAGTTCCTGCTGCCGGCCGCCAAGGTCATTGGAATCTGTTTTTCCTTCCTGGAGTGCGCTTTGGGTGTGGCGCTCATTACGGGCATCGCCCGGAAGGTATCGGCCTGGGTCACCTATGGATTGCTCTCGTTTTTCACGCTGATTACCTTCATCCTCTGGCGGATGAACCCGGAGATGGACTGCGGCTGCTTTGGGGAAGCCTATCATCTTACCCACCTGCAGAGCTTCCTGAAGAATGTGGTTCTGCTGCTTCTGGCCGTGTTTGCCTTTACGCCCCTGCATAACCTGGGTTCTCCCCGGCCGCGGCGTATGGTGGCCGCCTGGCTGGGCTGGGCGGTCCTTGTGGTGGCCCTGGTCTTTTGCAACCGCCACATCCCGCTGGTGGATTTCACCGCATTCAAGCCCGGAGCGGTACTTTTTGCCGCGCAGGAAGGCGCTTCCTCCAACGAATACCATTCGGCCTTTATCTATGAAAAAGATGGCCACCAGCGCAGTTTTACGCTGGAGAACCTGCCGGATACCACCTGGACCTTCGTTAAAGTAGATACCCTTTACCGCGAAACCCCGCATACGGAAACTCCCATCCTCTCTTTCCGGGATGCCGATGGTAATTATCAGGACGATGTGGCCGTGCAGGGTAAGGTAGTGGTCTTCTCCGTCTATGACCCGGCCAAGGCCCCCTGGGAGAAGATCCGGGAACGTTACCAGGCCGTCCAGGCCGCAGGCGTCCGGCCGCTCCTGCTGGTGATGGCCACGCCCGAAGAAATGGCCGCCCAGGACCTTCCGATGTATTTTGCAGACTACAAGACGCTCATCACCATGAACCGGGACAATGGCGGCGCCACTTACTTGGACAAGGGGGAAGTCATTGCCAAATGGGGCGTACGGGATTTCCCCAGGCATGTGGGCGAAGACTTGGCGGCAGACCCGGTAGACCTTTCCACCCGCGTGTCTGTCAAAAGACGGATCCAGGCCCAGGGCTTCTGCCTGATCCTTGGTGCAATGCTAATTCTGCTATAGTATTTGTATATTAAAATATTATTGCGTATCTTTGCGCCCGTGAATGAGATAGAGGACGACGGTCCCCTATCTTTTTTATATAGGAACTATGAACAAGGAACAGATCATCAATGCCGTAGAGACGGCTGTCACGGAGCGGGGCTGCTTCCTGGTGGAAGTAACCGTGTCCAAGGACAATGACATCGAGATTGTCATTGAAAAAGAAGAAGGTGTGGTGGACTGGGAAGACTGCGCCGCCATCGACCGGGTCATGCATGAGACCTTCAACCAGGACGAGGAAGATTACGCCCTTACGGTTTCATCGGCCGGGCTGGACCGTCCGTTCAAAGTGATGAAACAGTTCCAAAAGGCCCTGGGCACCCGGGTGGAAGTGTGGCTGAAAGGCGGGAAGAAGGTGAAAGGCGTCCTGGATGCCGCCACGGAGGAATCCATCGTGGTGGACGGATCGGCCCTGCCGTTTGAGAGCATCAATTCGGTAAGGCCCCTCATTGATTTTTAAAATAAACAATATAACCAATGGCTAAAGAAAAAGAGAAAGAAGTAACCCTGATTGACGCATTCAAGGACTTCAAGGAAGAGAAGAGCATCGACCGCCCGGTGATGCTCGGCGTGCTCAAGGACGTGTTCCTCACCCAGCTCGCCAAGACTTACGGCAGTGCAGACAATTTCGACGTTATCATCAACGTGGACAAGGGTGACTGCGAAATCTACCAGAACTTCGAAGTGGTGGAGGAAGTGGAAGACCCTGTGACCCAGATAACCGTAGATGAGATCAAGGCCGAAACCGGTGACGACGACTATGAGATCGGCGATACTTTCGCCCGCAAGCTTTCCCTCTCCTCCTTCGGCCGCCGCGGCATCCTGAACATCCGTCAGAACCTGCAGGGCCGTATCATGGACATCGAGAAGGCCAACGTGTACAAGAAGTACTCGGAGCGCGTGGGTGAGATCTTCACCGGCGAGGTGTACCAGACCTGGAAGAACGAGGTCCTGATCCTGGACGAGGACGGCAACGAGCTCCGCATGCCCAAGAGCGAGCAGATCCCCGGCGAGCGCTTCAAGAAGAGCGATTCCGTACGCGCCATCATCAAGAGCGTGGAGATGAAGAACAACACCACGCCTTATATTGTCCTTTCCCGTACCACGGACAGCTTCCTGGAGAAGCTCTTCGAGATGGAGGTGCCGGAAATCTACGACGGCCTCATCACCGTGAAGAAGGTGGTGCGCATCCCCGGTGAGCGCGCCAAGGTGGCCGTGGAGTCCTATGACGACAGGATCGACCCCATCGGCGCCTGCATCGGCGTGAAGGGTTCCCGCATCATGGGTATCGTCCGCGAGCTCCGCAACGAGAATATCGACGTAATCCAGTGGACCACCAACCCGCAGCTCATGATCACCCGTGCGCTGAATCCGGCCCATATTTCCCGCATCGACCTGGGCGAAGGCCCCGAGGACAAGATCAAGGTGTACATGCAGGCCGAGGAAGTGAAGAAGGGTATCGGCAAGGGCGGCGTGAACATCAAGCTGGCCGGCATGCTGGTAGGCCGTGAGATCGAGGTTTGGAGGGAACTCCCGCAGAACGAGGAAGAGGAGGACGACGTGCTGCTGAGCGAATTCGCCGATGTAATCGATCCTTGGGTGATCGAGCGCCTGCAGGCCATCGGCTGCGACACCGCCCGCAGCGTCATGGCCCTCGCACCCGCCGACATCGCTTCCCGGGCCGACCTGGAAGACGAGACCGTGGACGAGGTGCTCCGCATCCTGCGCGAGGAATTTGAAGACTAATCATTAGAAAGAAAAAGGGGTTTATATATGGCAGAAATAAGATTATCGAAACTGATCAAACAATTCAACATCGGGCTGGACACCCTGGTGGACTTCCTGAATTCCAAGGGCGCCTGCATCTAAGACGCCAATCCGAACGTAAAGGTATCGGACGAGTTCCTTCCGGAGCTTCACAAGAAGTTCGGGAAGGACCTGGAACTCAAGG
>JAEEQF010000135.1 GCA_016285175.1 Bacteroidales bacterium | reverse complement strand
GCCGGCCCCGGCCACTGGAACGATCCGGATATGCTGGAGGTGGGTAATGGCATGACTGTGGCCGAAGATCGTACCCATTTCACCCTCTGGTGCATGATGGCCGCCCCGCTTATCCTGGGGAACGACATCACCGATATGACGCCGGAAACGCTGGCCATCATCACCAACCGGGATGTGATTGCCATCGACCAGGATCCGTTAGGCATCCAGGGCCTGCGCCTTAAGAAGGACGGGGACCTGCAGTATTGGTTCAAACCCCTGGAAGGAGGGGACTGGGCCTTCTGTGTGGTGAATATCGGCGAAGAGGCGGCTACCGTCCAACTGGACTGGGCCTCGCTGGAGGTGGATGACGAGTTAAGCGGCCGGAAGACGGACTTCGCCAAAGTTAATTATCGCGCAAAGGATCTCTGGAACGCATCGGCCAAGCCTTTCAACACCCTGGTAAAGGGAAAGGGCAAACTCCGTAAGCAGCTGGTTCAGAACCCCGTTACAGTCGTGGTGCCCTCCCACGACGTAGTCCTTTACCGCTTGTCCCCAATTGATTAAGCAGGTAACGTTAAGCAAAAAGCAAATGCCCCCGGAGCGCATCCAGGGGCATTTTTGTGAGGTACCAAGCGGAATCGAACCGCTGTAGCAGGTTTTGCAGACCTGTGCCTAACCACTCGGCCATAGTACCAAACGGGAATGCAAAGTTAGTACGAAAAACGGAAAAAGCAAAAAAGTTTTTATCTGCGTCGGGTATTTCGTCGGCCGGTGGCGATAAGCGAATCCAGCCGGTACTGCAGCTGCGCGTTGCGGATGAGCAGCGAATCGTCGGCCTGGCGCAGGGAATCGGCCCGGTGCTGGAGTTCACTGACGGAGAAGGTGAGGATGTCCAGCTGGGCCTGCAGCGCGTTCAGGCGGGAGTCTTTCTCTGCCAGTTCCGCGTCCGTCCGGGTGTAGACATCATTGATGAGGGTGTTCATCTCGTCCTGGGACATGCCGATAGTATGTTCCGTGAGGGAAATGCGGTTCTCCTTGATCCGGTATTTTTCCGCGTTGGCGAAGAAGGCGGTCTTGAGGCTGTCGTTGAGCGGAGCGCCCGCAATGGCGAATTCCACGTGCCGCTTTTCTATGTCATAGTCGTAGATGTAGGAGCGGCCCACCAGGCGGTTCTCGTCCACGAAACTCTCCACGTTGCGTTGGAAGTTATTGTCCATCACCAGGTTGACGGCCGAATAGATGCTGGGGACCAGCACGATGACCAGGACGGCCGTAATGAGGTTCCGGCGCTTTTTCTCCACGGCGGGTACCAGGCAGCTGTTGGTCTTGAAACGCAGGTATTTCACCATCAGGTACGTGGCCAGGGTGATGAATACGCCGTTGATGATGAACAGGTACATGGCCCCGAAGAAGAAATGGAATTTGAGGTGGGCCAGGCCGTAGCCTGCGGTGCACAGCGGCGGCATGAGGGCCGTGGCGATGGCAACCCCGGAAAGCACCGTCCCGCGTTCCTTCCGGCTTTGCTCGAAGATGCCCGCCAGGCCGCCGAACAGGGCGATGAGCACATCATAGATGGTGGGACTGGTACGGGCCTCCAGTTCCGTGGGATTCACCAGCGAGAGAGGGGAGAGGATGAAGAACAGGGTGGAGGCGATGAGGGCTATGACCACCATTACCAGGAGGTTCTTGGCCGACAGCTTGAGAAGGTCCGTGTCGTTGGTGCCCAGGGCCAGGCCGGTGCCCACGATGGGGCCCATGAGCGGGGAAATGAGCATGGCGCCGATGATTACCGCCGTGGAGTTCACATTGAGGCCCACGGAGGCTATCACTATGGAGAAGGCCAGGATCCAGACGTTGGGTCCTTTGAACCAGATCCCGCTCTTGATGCGTTCTGCCGCGCTTTCCGTGTCTATCTGGTCATAGACATAGATGTATTTCTTGACCAGGCGCTTGATATAATCCCAAATGTTGTTCATAAGCTTCAGGAATTTTCCACAAGGTACGCATTTTTTTGTTATATTTGCTAGACTAAAGGTATTACTATGAAAGATATTGCTCAGGGAATCCGCTATATTGGTGTGGATGACAGGGATTTGGACCTGTTCGAGAGCCAGTACGTCGTGCCGGAGGGCATGGCGTACAATTCCTATGTGATTCTGGATGAAAAGGTGGCCATCCTGGACACCGCGGACCGCCGGAAAGGGGAGGACTGGCTCATAAACCTGGCCGATGCCCTGGAAGGCCGCAAGCCGGACTATCTGGTTGTGCACCATATGGAACCGGACCATTCCGGGCTCATCGGCATGCTGGCCGACCGCTTTCCGGATATCTGCCTGGTAGCCAGCGCCAAAGCCATCCAGCTCCTGGGGCAGTTCCTGCCGGGCCGCCGTTTCAACACCCTGGCGGTGAAGGAAGGGGACACGCTGGAACTGGGTTCCAAGACGCTGCAGTTCATAGCCGCTCCCATGGTGCACTGGCCGGAAGTGATGGTAAGTTTCGAGCGTTCCACCCGCGTCCTCTTTGCGGCCGATGCCTTTGGCAAGTTCGGTGCCCTGGAAGGAAGGATCTTCGGGGAGGAAGACGAGGACTGGGCCTGTGAAGCCCGCCGCTATTACTTCAACATCTGCGGCAAGTACGGCATTCCGGTTCAAACGCTCTTGAAGAAGGTTGCGGCGCTGGAGCCTGCCGTCATCGCCCCGCTGCACGGTCCCATCCTGCGGGAGAACCTGGGCTATTATATGGACCTTTACAATACCTGGAGCAGCTACGGAGTGGAAACGGAAGGCGTTTTTGTGGCCTGCGCTTCCATCCATGGCGGTACATGGGATGTAGCCAGGATGCTTGCCAACATCCTCAAGGGAAAGGGTTGTTCCAAGGTGGTGCTGTGCGACTTAACCCGCAGCGACCGGGCCGAGGCAGTGGAAGACGCCTTCCGCTACGGCCGCATGGTGCTGGCCGCCTGCTCGTACGACGGCGGCCTCTTCACCCCCGCCTACGACTTCCTGCATTCCCTCCAGATGAAGGGCTGGCAGAAGCGCAAGGTGGCGCTCATAGAAAACGGCTCCTGGGCCCCGTCGGCCGGCCGTGTTATGAAAGAAATGTTCGGTCAGATGAAGGATGTGGAAATAGTGGGGGACACTGTTACCATCAAGAGCCGCTTTAAGGAAGATGATATCCACGCCCTGGAAGCCCTGGCCGATGCAATCCTTGCCTAAGATGAAATGGACGCTCATACTGTCGGCGGCCCTGGCCGTCCTGCTTTGCTCCTGCGGAGGACCGTCGGCCTCTTCCGCGGAGGAGGCAGTTCCGTCTTCCATCCTGCATTCGCTGGAAGGGAATTACACCATGAAAACCACGGACCCTTCCGGTACGCATTACTCTACCGCTGTGGTTAAGGAACTGGGCTCCAAACAGTTCCAGATTGCCCGCATCACGGTGTACGGTCCCGTCTATTATGGTTTCACCCTGGACGGAACATCGGTGGATTCGGCCGAACTGGGCAGCGGCGCCGTCACCTATAAAGCAAACATAAAAAAGACTACCATCAGTTTCCAAAAACAGGAATTCACATGCGAACTCTCAAGATAGCTTCTTTCTTCGTGGCCGTCCTTCTGGTATCGGCCTGCATTAATAATTCCGGCACCGTGTCCCAGGCGGAATACGACCAGCTCCTCCAGGAGTATGCCGACCTCCAGGCGGGGGCCGAGGCAACACGGACGGAATATGCCGCCCAGGCCGCTGCCATGGAGAGTATCCTGCAGGAACTCTCCCAGATTTCCGGCAAGACGGTAACCCTGCGCACGGACGTGGAGCAGGGGACTGCCCGCCTCACGCAGGTGGAGCAGATCCAGGACAGCATAGACAGCATCAAGGATAAGCTGGACCGGCTGGAGAAAGAGGGCGCCCAGTATAAAAAGACCATCCTGAGCCTCCGGAAAGTAATTACGGAGAAGGAGGCGGAGATTGAGCAGCTCAAGGCGGAGATCGAGGCCCGGGACGCCACCATTTCCGAGCAGCATCAGACCATCGCCAGCCAGCAGGAAGCCATCCAGACGCAGAACGAGACCATTATCGCCCAGCGGGAGAATCTCCGTGCAGCCGTGCAGGAACAGGCCCAGATGCTGTTCCAGGCCGGGGTGGACTTTGAGGATCTGGGAGACAACGCCCCCCAGATGACCTGGCGCAAGAACAAGGAAAAGATGAAGGACCTCACCCGGGAGATGTATGAGAAGGCCATCACGTATTACCGAATGGCCCAGGAGACCGGTTATCCGGAAGCCGCATACCGCATTTCCCAGGTGGAAGAAAAAATGGCTAAGCTATGATAGTGAGAAGCAAGGCGCCCCTTCGGCTGGGCCTCGCCGGCGGCGGGTCGGACGTGTCGCCGTACAGTGACCTCTATGGCGGCAATGTGCTCAACGCCACCATCAACCTCAATGCGTACTGTACCATCGAGACGCTGAACCTGCCCGTGGTTCGGGTAGATGCGGCCGATGCCGGCATCCGCCGGGAGGTGCCCATGGGGACGGGGCGGATAGATTCGGGCGCACTGCTCATAGACGGCGTCTACAACCGCATCATCCGTGACTACGGCCCCGTGCCAAGCGGCTTTGCCATAACCACTTACAACGATGCACCGGTAGGTTCCGGCCTGGGAACCTCTTCCACCATGGTGGT
>JAEEQF010000134.1 GCA_016285175.1 Bacteroidales bacterium | reverse complement strand
GTTCACGCACACGTGCCAGCCGTAGCTGGCGGCCTCCGTATTGTGCAGCACCAGGCAGCCGGCGGCACCCTGGCGCCTGGCCTCTTCAAACTTGTACAGCCATCGGCCATAATAGGTCATATTGCGGCCCCGGAAAAGGGAGGCGTCGTAGTAACCGGGGTCGTTCACCATGGCGATCACAATCTTTCCCTTAACGTCCACATTTGCATAGTCGTCCCATCCATACTCCGGCGCATGGATGCCAAAGCCGCAGAACACGTATTCGGCCTTGGACAGTTCCACCCGGTCCGTCGCCCGGGCGGTCCAGACAATCAGGTCTTCGGGATAGCGCAGATCGGCCTTCTTCTTTCCCTTGACGCTGAGCTTGTTCCCGTCCGGCTTGGCCGTAACGGCAATCATCTGGAAAGGCTGGAACCAGCTGCCGTCAAAGGCTGGCTCCAGTCCCATCCGATTCAATTCATCGGCCAGATAGTTGATGGTAAGGGTTTCATACCCGGTCATCGGCTTTCGGCCGCCGAACTCGTCCGACGCCAGGGTCCGGATCCAGCTGCGCAGCAACTGTTCATCCTCCTGGGCCGATGCGCACACGAAGAGCACCAGCGTGGCCAAAAGGGAGAGAAAACGTTTCGTCATCCTCGTTGCGTTTTGTTTCCGCTAATATACTCTTTTTATGCGAAATAACAGTTAATAATGTGCGGAGACAGGGGATTTACGTCTTCCTTACCCGCCAGGAACACGGCAAGGTGAAGGACAACTAGAACTCTGGTATTGCTCTTTTCGGCCACGGGTGCAAAGATAGGTATTTATATCACGGAAGCCGGTCCGTCATTTCACCTTTTTCACCACTTTGCAGGGGTTGCCGACGGCCACGCTATCGGCCGGAATATCCTTTGTCACGATGCTTCCTGCGCCGATGACGGCATTGTCGCCGATGGTGACCCCGGGCAGCACGTGCACACCGGCACCGAACCAGACGTTGTTGCCGACGGTGATAGGTTTGGTGTATACCAGCCACTGTTTCCGCTGGTCCGGATCAATCGGATGGCCGGCCGTATGGAAATAACAGCCGGGGCCGATGAGAACGTAATCGCCGAAGCGCACCTTAGCGCCGTCCAGGACCGTCAGGCCATGATTGGCCAGGCATCCTTTTCCCATCTCGATATTGTAGCCGTAATCGCACCAGAAAGGCGGATAGATAACGCTATCCTCCCCTATTTTTCCCAGCAGTCTCTCAAGGATTTCCCGCTGGGCTTTGAAGTCCATCGGCGGAAGCTGGTTGTATTGATAACACAGATTCTTGGCCTTGATTACCTCATCAAGGAAATCCGAGTCGGCTCCGGCATAATAGAGTTCCCCGGTGTCTCTTTTTTCTTTTTCGGTCATGGAGATTGATGTGAATGGTGTGCTGCGAACAGCCCTCTGAACCTTGTCTTACTTAACTGTTGCAAAGCTAGCAATAATAAGAGGATTTGCAAAAACTATTTCCCCGCGTGGCGGGCAATACGGGCAGGATTTTGCAGTACGGAGAGAATTGCGTAACTTCGTAAGCGTAAGGAAACCCCTGATGAATCCCATAACCCAACGCCTGCTGAACCAGCAGCTTATTTGCCCGCAGCTGACCACACCGTACGAGGTAGTGGCCTGGATGGGCGCGATGCAGGCGCAGGAGTACCGGATGATGCGCTGGGCCGTGGGAATGCGCACCAAAAGGCCAAGCGCCAGGGCGTTTGAAAAGGCCTACAATGAGGGGCAAATCGTCCGGATACACCTTTTCCGTACAACCTGGCAGCTGGTGGCCGGAGAAGACTTGGGATGGATGCTGGAACTCTGCCGGGACAATGCCCTGCGCGGGATGGCCGGATGGATGCACTCCAACGGTGTGGAAATTCCGCTGGCCGAACAGGAATCCATCCAGTCCATCTTCAACGATTACCTTTCCAAAAGCCGGATTGCCCAAAAGGCCGATTTCGCCAAAGCCCTGGAAGACAGGGGCGTCACGATGGAGGATCACCGGCTCTCCTACCACATCCGCCTGGCCGAATACAGTGGCCTTCTCTGTAGCGGAGACCTTTTTCCCATGAAGCACAGCTATGCCCTTGCAGCCGACAAACTGCCCCAAACGCCTAGAATCTCCAAAGAAGAGGCGCTGGCCAAGCTGGCAAGGACCTATTTCCGCAGCCACGGTCCCGCCACCCTGGAAGACTTCGTGTGGTGGAGCGGCCTCAACATCGGCGACTGCAGGAAGGGAATAAACGCCATTCAGGGCGAGCTCATCGAGGAACGCTGGAAAGGGCTCTCCTTCTTACGCCACCAGGAAAGCCGCACCCGAGGATTCCGCAGCGGGACGGTGACACTCCTCCCTCCTTACGACGAGTATCTGATTGGGTACAAAAGCCGCCACGTGGCCGTGAAGCCCCACCATATGCACCGCGCACACAGTGGCAACGGCATCTTCTGGCCGGTTATCCTCCAGGACGGAGAAGCCGTGGGCAACTGGTCCGCCGCCGGGGGAAAACTGCAAGCCGAACTCTTTCACCCGGACATCATCCTCAACGAAGACGCGCTGGAAGAAGAAATGGCCCGATATACCCGATTCCTGAACAAATGAACACGCCAAGTGCATTTCAGGCCGATTTTGCACTTGGGGACGGGAAATCAAGTTCGATGCCTTACAATTAAAACAATTCCCCCGCATATTCTGCCGCGTTCCGGCCGGCTATCTTGCCGTTGACCACGATATCGGCCACACCGTTGCCGCCCAGGCGGTTGGCGCCGTGGATGCCGCCGGTCACTTCTCCGGCGGCGAAAAGGCCGGGAACGGGCGTTTCGTCGGAGCGGAGGACGTGCATACCGGCATCTACCCGGATACCACCCATAGTATGGTGAATGGCGGGCGTTACGAGAATGGCGTAATACGGCGGCGTCTCCAGCGGAACGGTCATCTGTATGCCGGTCCGGCCAAAATCTTCATCGGCCCCGGCCTTCTGGAAGGAAGCATATCTTGCCAGCGTAGCCGCAAAGGCAGCGCTCGGCAGGCCGATCTTTGAGGCAAGTTCTGCAGGATTGGCCCCCTCCGCCATCAAATGCTGGTTGGCGTAGGTTTCTATGGAAGCGAGAGAACGCCGTACCGCATCGTCGAACACCAGGAACGCTTCCTGGCCCTCCTGGCCGAGGATGGCCGCCGATACCACATCGCGCGTATCCATCTCGTTTACAAAGCGTTTCCCGGCGTGGTTCACCAGGATGGCGCCGTTGCCACGGACGGCCTCAGTTATAAGGATGTGATTGTCGGCTTCGGCCGTTGGATGAATCTGGATATACTCCATCTGGATGGTGCTGCCGCCAATGTCGGCCAGCCAGGAGAAGGCGTCTCCGGTGGCTCCGGGATGGTTCAGGGTGGCAAAGCCGGAAAGGGAAGGCTGGTACCGGGTAACCATCTCCAGGTTGGCGCCGAAGCCGCCGGTAGCTATCACCACAGCTTTAGCCCGCAAGCTGTACGTGCTTCCGTCGGCATTCTCCACCTTCACCCCCGTTACCGTTCCCTTGTCGCTCAGCAGTCCCACCACCTTATTGGAGGTGCGGATATCTACGTTGGATTTGGAAGCGGCTTCCTTGAGCACCTTCATCAGGTGCGGGCCGATGGCCGTCCCCCCTTTGGGCCGATGGGTCCGTTTCACGCTGCTGCCGCCCATAATGCCCACATCACTGAGGTCTGCGCCCAGCGAAGACAGCCAAGCAATGGTGGCCGCCGCGTGCTCCACCAGGCTGCGGACCAGAGAAGGGATGTTCTTCTCCTTGCCTCCCAGCATCGTATCCATATAGAAGAGGTCCGGGCTGTCCTGGATGCCGGCCGCCTTCTGCGCCTCGGTTCCGGCCGCATTGATGCCGCCGGTGGAATAATTGGTATTGCCGCCCAGGATTCCCTGCTTTTCAAGGACCACGATACTGAGGTTTCCGCCGGACGCGGCTTCTACGGCCGCAGAGAGTCCCGCCCCGCCGGCACCTATCACAACCAAGTCGCAACTCCCGTCTTTATAGAGGGTCTTACCGGCATCCGCCTGCCCCAAAGCTATACGGATGGCCATATTCACGGCATCAATCACGCCGCTGCTGGTGAGCGTGGCTCCTGAGACGGCATCCACCTCGGCGCTCAGCAGAGCCTGTTTCTTGAGGGCACGTGCCACCATCTCGTTGATGGCTTCCTGGGCAAAAGAGGATTCTGACTGGCTCACGACCACTATGTCGGTAATCTTATGCCGCTCTACGGTTATCCTCACCAGGATGGTTCCGCTCCGGCCTTCACCGGTCCCCATCCATACGCCGTCCCGCATCACGGGCTCCGTGGGCACCGGATCTTTCCCTGAGCAGGCACACAGGCCGCAGAGCAGCAGCAGGAACAGCCATCGAAACAAACTTTTCATCTCTGTATCAGGCTGTGTTTAACGGTTCTCCTCAAAGTATTCCTTGAGCTTCTTGTTCTGGAGGATGACGTCCCGGTAGCGCGGCCGGCTTTCGGCGAATTCCTCCAGCGTCCATCCCTTGGGGAACCCTTCCGGCAGGGGCCTCTCATAGGTTCCGCCCATCGAATTTCCGGCAGAAATCCCCGGGCAGTAATCCTCGTACTCCAGATAGGGCTCACCGCTGGAACGGAACCGGAGCGTGAGCTTGGTGTTCATGTGGTATTCCGAACTGTGGAACCAGCCTATTTCTATATCTTCGTGAACAACTTTCATACGCATC
>JAEEQF010000023.1 GCA_016285175.1 Bacteroidales bacterium | reverse complement strand
CCGTCCAGCGTTCCTTCTACCCTACCGTTCCGGTAGTCATACGTTGCAGTGACCTTATTGCCATCCTGGCGAAAATGCATCGCATTGAAGTTTGTGGAAAAAACTCCAGTAGGGATGGAACCCGTCTTATTGCTCTTGGAAACACTGCCAGACTTCAGGCCACTACCCGTACCGGGTTTCAGCTTGCCGTCCCAGCCGCCGTTGGTGGGTTCGTTGTCATCGTAACTCCACTTACCCGTAAAGGCGGTGAAATCCTCGTTGAACTCGAACACCAGGCGCCCCTTGGCGTTGTCCTGTGTCCATCGGCCCGTTAAGGTGTGACCGTTCAGCGTTCCTTCTACCCGACCGTTCCGGTACTCATACGATGCGGTGACCTTGTTACCGTCCCAACTGAAGACCATGTCATTGAAGTTGGTGGAAAAAACACCGGAACGTCCGGAGCGCTGTGCCCAGGCAGAGAAGGAAAGGCAGCAAAGCGCTATCACTAATAGATATCTCAAACGGTTCATAGCTATAGTAGTTATTGATTATTTGGCTTTTTTCATTGATGCATAAACCATATAGGCAATGAGGCAGAGGAACGGCACGATGGCCACGGCCTCACCGTAGCTGGCTGCCCAGCCGGACATGAACAGGTCCACATTGGCGAACTTGAGGATGGCGCTCACCACGCCCATGAGGGCGCCGCCGGCAATGAAACCGGAAGCGATGAGGGTGCCTTTCTCCATACGCGCACTGTTAACGGCGGCATCCTTGCTGCGGGTGCTCACATACCAGGAGATGGCGCCGCCCACCAGCAGCGGCAGGTTCAGGTCTATGGGAATGAACATACCCAGGGCGAACGGCAGGGCCGGCACCTTGCAGAAATTGAGGATGAGGGCAATGGCCGCGCCTATTCCGTACAGCAGCCAGGGAGCGCCGCCGCCGGAGAACATGGGCTGGATCACAGCCGCCATGGCATTGGCCTGCGGGGCCACCAGGGCGTTGTCGCCGGTGAACCCGTAAGTCTTGTTCAGCACCAGCATCACGCCGCACACGGTAACGGCCGATACCGCCACACCCAGGAATTTCCACCCTTCCTGCTTTTTGGGCGTGGAGCCAATCCAGTAGCCGATTTTGAGATCCGTAATGAACGAACCCGCCACGGAGAGGGCCGTGCAAACCACGCCGCCGATAATGAGCGCCGCAGCCATGCCGGAATTCCCCTTGAGGCCCACGGCCACCAGGATGAGGGATGCTATGATAAGGGTCATCAGCGTCATGCCGCTCACGGGGTTGGAGCCCACGATGGCAATGGCATTGGCCGCCACGGTGGTGAACAGGAAGGCCACCACGGCCACGATCACCAGTCCCACCAGGGCCTGCCATACGTTGTTCACCACGCCCCCAAAGGCAAAGAAGGCGAAGATAGCCAGAAGAGCGATAACCACGCCGAAGACGATGGTCTTCATGGGCAGGTCTTCGTCCGTGCGTACGGATTGGGCCTCCAGGGTGCCGGGCTTGCGCCGGAACTCATTCACAGCCAGGCCTGCAGCGCTCTTGATAACACCGAAACTCTTTACAATGCCGATGATACCCGCCGTAGCGATGCCGCCGATGCCGATATGCCGCGCATAGTCCTTGAAGATCTGCTCCGGAGCCATGTCGCCGATGGCCGTGGTGACGCCGGTGTTCATGAGGTCGATTACATCGGCCCCCCAGATGAGGTTCATCAGCGGGATAATCACCAGCCATACCAGCAGGGAGCCGCAGCAGATGATGAAGGAATACTTGAGGCCGATGATGTACCCCAGGCCCAGCACGGCGGCGCCGGTGTTCATCTTGAGGACCAGCTTGGCCTTATCGGCCACGGCGGCGCCCCAGCCCATGACGGTGGTGGAGATGGTCTCCGCCCAGGTGCCGAAAGTGGCTACGCAGAAGTCGTACAGACCGCCGATGAGGCCGGCCGTAACCAGCGTCTTGGCGCTGGAACCGCCTCCCTCGCCGCTAATGAGCACCTGCGTAGTGGCGGTAGCCTCCGGGAACGGATACTTCCCGTGCATCTCCTTCACAAAGTACTTGCGGAAGGGAATCAGGAACAGGATGCCCAGCACGCCGCCCAGCAGCGAGCTCAGGATCATCTGCCAGAAGTTCACCTCCACGCCCAGGATGTAGATGGCCGGCAGGGTGAAAATAGCGCCCGCCACCACCGCACCGGAGCATCCGCCGATGGACTGGATAATCACGTTCTGGCTTAGCCCGTCCACCTTCTTGAGGGCCGATGTAACCCCCACGGCGATGATGGCGATGGGGATGGCCGCCTCAAACACCTGGCCCACCTTGAGGCCCAGGTATGCGGCCGCGGCGCTGAACAGGATCACCATTAGCACGCCCATGGCCACGGAATACGGCGTTACCTCCGCGAATTTCTTGTTGGGATCCAGGATGGGCCTGTATTCCTCTCCTTTCTTGAGCTCCCTGTGGGCATTCTCCGGGAGCTGCAGGTTTTTCTTTTCCTCCATATCTATTGTCTAACTAATCCTGAGGTGTACGGAAAAAGGCCACGGGACCCAGCTTGATGCTTCTCTTCCCGTCTTCACCGGGCCATTCTTCCACATATTCGAATACCGCCCTGTAGCCCCAGTCCTCATAGACCGTGCGGTAGCGGAGCAGCGCCGGGTCGTTGGGATCCGGCCAGCGGGCGTCCAGATGCTCACGGACGTTGCAGCGGAGCAGGGTTCTCCCACCCGGGGACTTGAAGGTGACGCCATTGTCGTCCACCTCCATCACATAGTCACTGCTGGGAACATATTCCGTGTAACCGCCGGCGGCAATGGAGCCCTTTATAGCATAGCGGTTGATTGGCTTGGGCGCTTCCATCTCCATAAGAGTCTCCGGCTCAATTACTTCCTCCTGAATGGCAACGGTTTCCACAACGGAATCCGTGCACTTGCTAAGGAGCGTCTTCCCGCCCAGCGCCACCAGCAGCACAAAGGCGATCCAGAACAGTACCTCCCACTTGTCAACTTTTTTCTTTTCCATAATAATATCGGCAATCTTTTTCCCGATTTCAAATATACGAAAAAAACGAAAAAGATTGCCGATAAAACAGGGAAAGTGAGCGCCTACCAGTTGGCTTTTCTGGTGGCTTTCATCTTAAAGTATCCTTCCTTGCCATCCTTGGTCTTAAAGTAGGCCAGGGCTGTGTAGGAGCCATCACTGTTCTGGGATATCTTGCAAGTGGCCTTTTCCAGCTGGGCATTACCCTCGGTAGAACCTGCCGAGAAGTTGGTGCTGGGGTTGGTCTCTGGATTATAGGGCTTATTTACATCCTTGTTCGAGAACAGATTCATCCATGCCATTCCGTTTGGCTCTTCCTTGAGCATATCCACTTCCTTACCCAGCTGGTCCGGCCGGATGTGAATGGCGCCTCCGCCCACGGTGGCATGTTTGGGATGTTCTTTACAGAATTCCAAGAAGAAGACCATGGGAGTGCCATCATAGTCTTTCTTTTCTCCATAAAGGATATAGTCACGCATGCCTTCCCCTTCAGGGAGATCCTCTACTTTAACCTTCGTGTCTTCAACCACATACTCGTTATCGTCGAGCTTGTGGGCTTTCTTCAGGCCCTCGTCCTGCGGTTCGTCCTTTGGCATCCCCACAACGGTACCCACACCCGTTGCAGACTTGTCTCCCTTGGTGTAGGAGCCCGTAACCGTGCCTTCTTCAAAGGTGTCCGGTTCGCTGGCCTGGAATACTGCGTTCACCTTTCCGGCAGCGTCGGTTGTGCCGGAAGCCGGACTCACGCTGCCGCCCGTAGCGGTAAAGGCAACGCTGGCTGAAGGGACTCCCAGGCTAATCTCCTTACTGTTCGCATCTTTGGCATCGGCCTTGAGTTCGAAACTGAGCGTCGCTTTGCCCGTTTCATCTATTGCCTGGCCGGAATTGGTGCATGCGAGGGAATAAGTCCATTCAAGGCCTTTAACCACACCTTGGGCGCTACAGGTTTTCCCGTCCTTTTCAAAAGTGGCCGTAATGGTGGCTTCTACAAAATTAAGGATGTCGTCGGTTTTAAATGTGGCCGCCATCTGGCCTTCATCATTTGTCCACATGGTCATGGATGATGCCCAGACTTCACCTTCATTTGTAGTAAAATCGAGAGTAGCATATTCCACGGGTTTGGTCTCAGTACCTGTCTTCTCCATGAGCTTGAACCAGAGCGTGGCTTGTTTCGTAGTTGCATCAACGGTCTGCGGAGAATTCACACAGGTAAGGGTATAACGCGAGGTGTTGGAAGGTTGGACAGAGACCTTGGTTTCCACCTCGGTGCTTCCGTCGGCATATTTCACTTCGGCCTTTGCAGTAACGTCGGCCCCTTCAAAATTGTCGGCATCCTTTACCTGCAGTTCAACACTCACCTGTCCCTTTTCGTCGGTGGTGGCTTTTTCCTGTGAAAGCGTAGCCTGGTCCGGCCTGCTGTTATCAAACTTCACTTCGGCGCCTCCTACCAGGCGGTCGGCCGTCTCACCTTCAATGCGTTCCGACACTTCAAAGATAATCTTACTCTTCCCGTCCTCGCCCACTACCGGTTTCTCTTCGCCGATGACCCTGATCTTCGGTTTGGCTTTGCCCTTTATGGGACGTGAAGGCGGCAAGATCTCTCCCACGGCGGTACGGTAGGTATTCATATCGTCATATCTTCCGTCCATTGAACGAGAGAATACCCGCAGGCTCGCAGTTACCGTTCCGCCTTTGAAGTTGGCCGGATCCGTAGCAGTGAAGACACAGGTAACCACGCCTTTTTCATCCGAGATGGCGCTTGACGTACAGGTGCCGCCTGTTGCAGTGAATGTCACCTCTGCCCCCCTTTCGTACGAGTTGCCGATACTGCCATTCGATACGGCTTCCCAATTCCAGTAGCAATAGAATGTGAGGACGGCCGTTCCATCCTGCCCCAGTTCCTGCGGAGAATTCTGGCAGACAATTTCATTGGTGGTGGATTTGTAATCCAAACCGTTTCTTTTACATTCCGATGTTTCTCCGCAAGAAGCGATGATCATCAGGATACCCAGCAGAGAAGGGAATCTCTTGGCGGGAGCTGCAAGTTTAGAGTGTTTCATATCTGTGGTCTTTAGTGTTCTATCCACAAATATAATTAAAGTTTATTTTTTAAACAATACCACATCTGACAATCAACCCAAACTTGAATGAACCGTGAAGGACGCAAAAAGCCAGCGAATCGCTGGCTTATAGTAACATGGCGCCTGCAGGCGCCCGGCCGGGCCGTGTCTTTTGCCGCCAAGCACCTGTTAAGTCCCTCCCCCGAGGAGAGGGGTTTCGGGTGGGGGTAACGTGAATGAAATGGGGGCCCAAAAAAGCCTGCGAAGTGATTTCGCAGGCCTTTTTGTGGCCCCAGCAGGATTTGAACCTGCGACCCACGGATTATGAGTCCGCTGCTCTAACCGCTGAGCTATGGGGCCAAGAAAGCAGCCTGCATGCAAGCTGCTTTACTTATGCGCTGAGTTCTAACCTCAGACCTTGATCTCAACCTCAACGCCGGAAGGAAGCTCGAGCTTCATAAGGGCGTCAACGGTCTTGGCGTTGGACTCGTCGATGTCGATCAGACGAACATAGGAGTCCAGCTCGAACTGCTCGCGGCTCTTCTTGTTGACGAAGGTGGAGCGGTTCACAGTGAAGATCTTCTTGTTGGTAGGAAGAGGAATGGGACCCACAACCTTTGCACCCGTTGCCTTCACTGTGTCAACGATCTTGGCGGCGGACTTGTCCACCAGCATGTGATCGAAAGATTTCAGCTTGATTCTGATTTTCTGGCTCATATCAATTACTTTTTAACTTTTGCTAAATTTTACTCGTCGTCGGAGGTTACCCTGTAACCGCTCTTCTCGATGATGTCCTTGGCCAGGTTGGCCGGGACCTCGGCGTAATGGTCGAAGGTCATGGTGCTGGTGGCGCGTCCGGAGGACAGCGTACGCAGCACGGTAACGTAACCAAACTGCTCGGAAAGCGGTACGAAGGCCTTGACGATGCGTGCTCCGTTGGCGGTAGAGTCCATGGCAACAATCTGGCCGCGGCGACGGTTGAGGTCGCCCACGATGTCTCCCATGTAGTCTTCCGGGGTAACCACTTCCAGGCTCATGATGGGCTCCAGAAGGACCGGATGACACTTGGGGCAGGCGTGACGGAAGGCCATGCGGGCCGCCAGCTCGAAGGAGAGCTGGTCGGAATCCACCGGATGGTAGCTGCCGTCCAGGACTTCCACCTTGAGGGAAGGCACCTCGTAACCGGCCAGTACGCCGTTTGCCATCGCGGAGGTAAAGCCCTTCTCGATGGACGGGATGAATTCCTTGGGGATGTTTCCGCCCTTGACAGAATTGATGAACTGAAGACCCATAACGCCTTCGTCGGCAGGAGAGATATTGACGATGATGTCTGCGAACTTACCGCGGCCGCCGGTCTGCTTCTTGAAGACCTCACGCAGCTGGAAGCTGGAGGTGATGCTCTCCTTGTAGTTCACCTGCGGGGCGCCCTGGTTGATATCCACGCCGAATTCGCGGCGCAGACGGTCCACGATGATGTCCAGATGCAGCTCGCCCATGCCGCTGATCACGGTCTGGCCGGTTTCCACATCCGACTTCACGGTGAAGGTGGGATCCTCCTCGGCCAGCTTGGCCAGGGCGATTCCCAGCTTGTCCAGGTCTTTCTGGGTCTTGGGCTCCACGGCGATGCCGATCACCGGATCCGGGAATTCCATGGACTCCAGGGTGATGGGCTTCTCCTCCACGCACACGGTGTCACCGGTGCGGAGGTCCTTGAATCCCACGGCGGCGCAGATGTCACCGGCCTCCACGAACTCGATGGGGTTCTGGTGGTTGGAGTGCATCTGGTACAGACGGGCCACACGTTCCTTCTTGCCGGTACGCGTATTATATACGTAGGAACCTGCATCCAGGCGGCCCGAATAGGCGCGCAGGAAAGCCAGGCGGCCCACAAAGGGGTCCGTGGCAATCTTGAACACCAGGGCGCAGAAAGGCTCATCGGCCGAAGGTTTGCGCTCGATCTCATTGCCGCTACGCGGGTCCGTACCCGTCACGGCTCCCTTGTCCAGCGGAGAAGGCAGATACCGCATGACGGCATCCAGGAGGAACTGCACGCCCTTGTTCTTGAAGGAAGAGCCGCAGCAGGCAGGGACGATCTGCATGGAGATGCAGCCCTTGCGGATGGCGGCGATGATTTCCTCCCGGGTAAGGGAATCGGGATCCTCGAAATACTTCTCCATCAGGGTCTCATCGCATTCGGCGGCGGCCTCCAGGAGGATGTCCCTCCAGCGGGCTGCTTCTCCCTTCAGGTCGGAGGGAATCTCGCCTTCATGGTAGTTGACGAGCTCTTCCGAGCTGTTGTAGAAGATGGCCTTCATGTCGATGAGGTCCACGATGCCTTCGAACTTGTCTTCGGCACCGATGGGGAGGCAGATGGGAACGGCGGTGGCGCCCAGCTTGTTCTTGATTTCTTCCACGCAGGCCAGGAAATCCGCGCCCACGCGGTCCATCTTGTTCACATACGCGATCTTAGGCACGCCATACTTATCGGCCTGGCGCCAGACAGTCTCGCTCTGAGGCTGCACACGGCCCACGGCGCAGAAAGTGGCCACCGTACCGTCCAGTACCCGAAGGCTGCGCTCCACCTCAACGGTGAAATCCACGTGCCCGGGAGTGTCGATAAGATTGATCTGATAGGTATCACCGTTGTAGTGCCAGAATGCGGTGGTAGCAGCAGAAGTGATGGTAATGCCCCGCTCCTGCTCCTGGACCATCCAGTCCATGGTGGCCGCTCCTTCGTGTACCTCGCCGATCTTATGGGTCTTTCCGGTATAGTAGAGGATGCGCTCGGACGTAGTGGTCTTACCGGCATCGATGTGTGCCATGATGCCGATATTGCGTGTGTATTTAAGATCTCTCTTTGCCATTTAGCATGCAGTGATTAGAAACGGAAATGTGCAAATGCCTTGTTGGCCTCTGCCATTCTGTGCATGTCTTCCTTGCGCTTGAATGCACCGCCTTCGCTGTTGTAGGCAGCCACAATCTCTGCACAAAGTTTTTCTGCCATCGAGTGACCGGAACGCTTGCGGGCGAACTGGATCAGGTTCTTCATGGCCACGGAGACTTTCCGTTCCGGACGCAACTCGGTCGGCACCTGGAAGTTTGCGCCACCGATACGACGGGACTTCACCTCGATCTGAGGGGTCACGTTCTCAAGGGCGGTCTTCCAAATATCGAGAGGAGCCTTGTCAGAATCTTTCATCTTCTCGCCCACCATGTCGATGGCATCATAAAAGATCGAATACGCGATACTCTTCTTTCCCTGCAGCATAAGATTGTTCACGAAACGGGTAACTTCCACATCGTGAAACTTAGGATCAGGAAGTAGAATCCTCTTTTTAGGCTTCGCTTTTCTCATTTTGAAAAAGAATTAAAGGTGAAAAAATTACTTCTTAGATTTCTTAGGACGTTTTGCGCCATAGAGGGAACGGGACTGAGTACGTCCATCCACGCCGGCGGTATCCAAAGCTCCTCTAAGGATGTGGTAACGAACACCCGGAAGGTCCTTTACACGACCGCCGCGAACCAGCACGATGCTGTGCTCCTGGAGGTTGTGGCCTTCGCCCGGGATGTAGGCATTGACCTCTTTGGCGTTGGAAAGACGAACACGGGCTACTTTACGCATAGCGGAGTTCGGCTTTTTAGGCGTAGTGGTGTAAACACGCAGACATACGCCACGCTTCTGAGGGCATGCATCCAACGCACGAGACTTGCTCTTTACTTCGAGCTGCTCGCGTCCTTTACGGACAAGTTGTTGAATTGTAGGCATAAATGTTTGTTAATAAATAAATTATAGTTACTTCCCATTTTACGGCTCTTATGTTTCCGCAAAATGGGCTGCAAAGATAAGCAAAATATTTTAATTAACAAAGTTTTCCACAGGCTAATATGCCCGTGGGTTTGTGCATTTTAGGTATACGTATTTGATTTATTTTTCGTATCTTCGCCCTATTACATCACTGGAATAAAAATGAAACGAATCTTCTCCCTCCTTGCTCTGGCCGTGAACCTGGTGGCTTCGGCCCAGAATGCCAATTACGAGCAGGCTGCCCGCTTCTCTACCAAGAGCCTCCAAAACCTCGTGTACTCTACCCGTATCACCCCCAACTGGTTCCGGGACTCGGACAAGTTCTGGTACAGCTGGAAAACGGCCCAGGGCACCAAGTATTATATTGTGGACCCCGCCGCCGGCACCAAGACCGAGGTCTTTGATATGGCCAAGCTGGCCCGTGAGATCACGGAAATCACCCGTGACCCCTACGACGCCCAGCACCTGCCCCTGCGTCTGGAGCTCAAGGACGACAAGACCTTCCAATGGGATATGAAGTCCAAGACCGAAAAGCGAGACAGCGCCGGCAACTCCACGGGCAAGTTCGTGGAATACCGTTTCTATTATGACATCGCTTCCGGCAAGCTCACCTACGACACCGAGGAGCACAAGCGCGAGTATCCTTCCTGGGCCAACGTGAGCCCGGACGGCAGCGTGGGCCTGTACATCAAGAACCACAACCTGTGGATGATGGACAAGGAGAACCTCAAGAAGGCCGCCAAAGACGCCAAGGACACCACCCTGGTGGAGCACGCCCTCACTACGGACGGCACCAAGGACCACTCCTGGCTCAGTGACAACTACAGCGGAGATACAGAGGCCGATACCACCGCCCGGCGCTACGCCCGCCTGAGCTGGGCCCCCGACGGCAAGCACTTCGCCCTCATCCGCTGGGATATGAGCAAAGTCAAGGAGCTCTGGGTCATCAACTCCATAGCCAAGCCCCGTCCGGAGCTGGAGACCTACCATTACCAGATGCCCGGAGAGCCCGGTCCTTCCGGAGAACTGTGCATCCTGGACCTCCAGGGCAACGTGAAGAAAGTGGCCTGGAACGCCTTCAAGGACCAGGACGGAGATATCCTGGGGGCCGATGCCAAGGTGGCCGACCGTTACAAAGACTACCGCAGCCCCGTCTGGAAGGGAGACAACAAGAGCTTCTACCTTATGCGTATGAGCCGTGACCTCAAGCGCCACGACCTCTGCCGCGTGGATCTGGATGCAGACAGCACCAAGACCATCGTTTCCGAGCGTATGAACACCTATGTGGAGGTCCGCGAACCCAAGTTCCTCCCCAATGGTGACTTTGTGTGGTGGAGCGAGCGGAACGGCTGGGCCAACCTCTACCTCTACGGACCCGACGGCACCCTCAGGAAGAACCTCACCGAGGGCTCCTATCACATTGAAGACGTGCTGGCCGTAGGTCCCGGTTACCTGGTGGTGAGCGCCTGCGGCGTGAACCCCAACGAGAACCCCTACCAGATGCACAACTTCCGCGTGCCCTTTGGCGGCGGCTCCCTGGTGCAGCTGGATATGGACGATATGGACGTGCTGGCCACCGCCTCCGACGACGGCAAATTCATTGTGGCCAACTACTCCCGCGTAGACTACAAGCCCGCCGTGATGCTGGTGAACACCGCCACCGGCAAGCGAACCCCGCTGGAAGAGGCCGATTTCTCCCGCCTCCTCGCCGCCGGCTACAAGTTCCCGGAACGCTTCAAGGTAAAGGCGGCCGATGGTATCACCGACCTCTGGGGAGAGATGCACAAGCCCTTTGACTTCGATTCCACCAAGGTATACCCTATTGCAGACTATGTATACCCCGGTCCGCAGGTAGAGGCCAACGACATCTCCTGGCGCTTCAACCTCCGCACCGACCGTCTGGCCCAGCTGGGTATGATTGTGATTAGCGTGGGCAACCGCGGCGGTCACCCCAACCGTTCCAAGTGGTACCACAACTACGGCTACGGCAACCTGCGTGACTATGGCCTGGAAGACCAGAAATACGCTATCCAGCAGCTGGCCGCCCAGCACAAGTGGATTGACATCAACCGCGTGGGTATCCACGGCCACTCCGGCGGCGGCTTTATGAGCACCGCAGCCCTCCTCCAGTACAACGACTTCTTCAAGGTGGCCGTTTCCTGCGCCGGCAACCACGACAACAGCATCTACAACCGCTGGTGGAGCGAGCAGCACCACGGCATCTTGGAGAAGGTATCCAAGGGAGACACCAGCTTCGTATACAGCATCAAGACCAACCAGGAGATTGCCTCCCGCCTCAAGGGCCACCTGATGCTGGTACACGGAGACCAGGACAACAACGTAAACCCGGCCAATACCATCCGCGTGGTGAACGACCTCATCAAGGCCAACAAGCGCTTTGAGCTGGTTATCCTGCCCGGCCAGCGCCACGGCTTTGGAGATATGAACGAGTACTTCTTCTGGAAGATGGCCGACTGGTACTCCCGCTGGCTCATTGGAGACAAACGGGAACGCCCCATTGACATTGCTGAACTCAATAACGACTAACCTGCTATGAAAAGAACGCTACTGTTTTTATCGGCCCTTCTTCTGCTGGCCTCCTGCGACTTAACCCGCACGGAGACGTACGTGGACGACCTGGTGGTCCCCCTGGAAGAAGGCTCGTCCGATTCCCTCTTCTTCTCCGTGAACCTCGAATATGTGGTTACGGGAATGAAGGTGGAAGCCCGTCAGGCCCTCAACAGCACCATCATCTCCCAGGCCTTTGACCTGGAGGACGGCGGCGGCTCGCTGGAAGAGGTAGCCATCCGCTACCGCGAAAACCTCATTGACGAGTATATGAACGAGAACGCGGTGCTGGAAGGTGGCGTACGCACTTGGGAAGACCATCTGACCGGCAGCTTCCAGGCCCGTTACAAAGGCTGGAAGAACTATCTCGTCAGCTACTACTCGTTCCGCGGAGGTGCCCACGGCATCCAGACCCTGAGTCACATTGTGTTTGATGCCAAGACGGGCCTGCAGGTGAACGAAGCCGATTTGTTCAACCCTGGTTATGAGGCCCCCGTGGCCCAGCTCATCCGTGCGGCCATCCAGGCCTCGATGGAGAAGGAAGACCCCGAGCTCCTGCAGCTGGTAAACCTGGAAGAGGTGGTGCCCAACGGCAACTTCGGCCTGTATGAAGAAGGCATTGAATGGCTGTACCAACCCTACGAGGTGGGCCCCTATGCCCTGGGCATTGTAAGCGCCACCATCCCTTGGAATCAGCTTACGCCCTACCTAAAGTAATTATTATGGACATATCTTGGATCGTGACTGAGGTAGACGGGAAGGTCGCATCCATCGCGGCCGACTACCGTCACTTGCCCCACATTGCCGCCGAGGTGGCGGCTCTCCCGCCGGAGGAAGTGGGTTCCATCGGCACGCGCAAAATCTCCACCGAAGAGCTCACGGAGTTTGCCAAATTCCTTACCTGGGATGACCTCCGGCTCTTTGGCTCTCCCTTCCAGATCAGCGTCTGGAAGAAGCTCTATGAGCTGGAGCCCCGGCTGTACAGCTACTCAGACCTGGCCGAGCTGGTGGACAACCCCGCCGGCGTACGGGCCGTGGCCCACGCCGTGGCGCTCAATCCCGTGGCTTACGTCATCCCCTGCCACCTCATTGTTCCCAAAGAGACCATGGACCGCGCGCAGGAAATCCGGGAATCGGCCCTGGGGACCCTTTTCAAGGGCAAGGACCTGTATCTGCTGGACAGCATAGACGTGGGTGCATACGCCTACGGACCCGAGCTCAAACGGCAGTTTATCAAAATGCAACTGACTGCGGAATGATACTGGAAGTCTGCTGTGGCAATCTGGAAAGCGTGCACGCCGCCGTGAAGGGCGGCGCGCCGCGTATTGAGCTGTGCTCCCGCCTGGATTTGGACGGCCTTTCGCCGCACTGGGAAGAGTTGGAGCAGGCCCGGGCGCTCTACCCCGCCCTCAAGATTCACGCGCTCATACGCCCCCGGGAAGGCGATTTCTGCTACTGCCCGGAAGAGGCGGTCCAGATGCAGGCCCATATAGAAAAAGCGCTGGAGTTGGGGGCCGATGGGATTGTCATAGGAGCCCTCACGGAGAAGGGGGACGTGGACCGGGAGCTGATGGCCGAACTGGCGGCGCAGGTTGGAGGCCGCGCTTCGCTCACCTTCCACCGCGCCTTCGACGTATGCGCCCATCCCTTCGAGGCCCTGTCCGTCATTGAATCCCTGGGCTTTCACCGCATCCTTACCTCCGGGCAGGCGCCTTCGGCCCTGGAGGGCACAGACCTTCTGCGGGAGCTGCAGCAGCGTACCTCCCTCACCATCCTTCCCGGCGGCGGGGTCAACGCCGCCAACGCCCGGCGCATCCTGGAACTCACCGGCTGCAGCGAGCTGCACGCATCGGCCTCTTCCATCGGCCCGGATGGAAGAAAAATCACTGACACAAAAAAAGTGGCCGCCATTCTGGCAGCCACTGAATAACTATTTGGTTCCGAAAATGCGGTCTCCTGCATCTCCCAGACCGGGAACGATGTAGGCGTTTTCGTTGAGATGGTCGTCCACGGCGGCCAGGTAGATGTCAATGTCCGGGTGTTCTCTCTGAACGCGTTCAATGCCCTCCGGCACTCCCACCAGGCACATCAGGCGGATATTGGTGCAGCCCTTTTTCTTGAGCATAGTGAGGGCGTCGGAGGCGCTGCCGCCGGTGGCCAGCATAGGATCCGTGACAATGACCATACGGGTATTGATGTCTTCCGGAAGCTTGCTATAGTAAACCACGGGCTCGTGGGTTTCTTCATTTCTGTAAAGGCCGATATGACCCACCCTGGCCACGGGAACCAGCTCCAGCAGACCTTCTACCATTCCCAGACCGGCACGAAGGATGGGAACGATGGCCAGCTTGCGGCCGCTCACCTGCCGGGCCGTCATCTTGCAGATGGGGGTTTCTATGTCAATGGGGTCCAGAGGAATGTCTCTGGTTACCTCGTAACCCATCAGAAGGGATATTTCCTTTAACAGCTGACGGAAATCTTTGGATCCGGTTTCCTTGTTGCGCATAATGGACAGCTTGTGCTGAACCATAGGGTGGTTGATAATATGCAATTGGCTCATATCAGAATTGGATGTTGTGTTTTTCGGAATACAAAGATAGCTAATCTTTCCCTATTATATAAAGACGTCCGTATTTTCTTTTTCGATATCCGGCATCAGTCTCCGTACCGCTTTATGATTATAGAAGAATCGGGCCGCAATGACACGGATGACGGTATACACGGGGATACCCACCAGAAGTCCCAGGGTGCCTCCCATCTTGCCGGCAATGAGCAGCACAATGAAGATTTCCAGCGGCGTGGACTTGATACTGGTGGAGTAGATAAGGGGCTGATAAACGAAATTATCAATGAGCTGGGCCAGCATCATCACGCCAAAGACAATAATGGCAAAGGCCCAGATGGGAACACCCAGTCCTATACCGGCACCGTACTTGAGCACCACGCACAGCAGTACGCCAATAACCTCGCCGATGAGCGGTCCCACATAAGGGATTACATTGAGCACACCGGCAATGAAAGCAATACCCAGGGCGTACTGCGGGCCGATGCGGGCAATGAGCCACAGTCCCAGGAAATCCACCAGAATAACGCCGGCCACCTCAATGACCAGACCCAGGAAGTAACGGGACAACAGGTGTACGATTTCACTGAGGGTCTTCTCTACAGATTCCTCCATGCTGTCCGGAACCAGGGCGCTGATAATCTTGCAGAAGAGATTGTCGTCCTTGATAAAGAAGAAGGAGATGAAGACTATGGAGAATACACCCACCACAATGCCGGCGGTTACAGAAGCCACCGAACCCAGGAAACTGGTTACGTTGGTAACGCTCATCACGGAACGGATTTGCTCCAGGAGGGCGGTCACGACGTTAAACTTGGGCCCCAGGCTGGGGAATAAGCCCCTGATTCCCTCATTGACCTGATTGATGATGGAGTTATAGGGCACATTCTGCGTGTTCATCACAGAGGCTTCCCGCACGATATGCAGCACCACAGGTATAATCTGGGTAACTGTAAAGGACAGGACTCCCAATATGACCAAAATGGTAATAACGGCCAGCAATGCATCCGGGAGCTGCTTTCCGCGAACCTTGATTCTACGCATCAACTCCATAAGCGGATGCCCCAAAAGAGATACCACAAAGGCAGCCAGGATATACACCAGCACGCTCCTGAAATACCAGCAAAGGCCCAGGATAACGCCCAGAACCGCCACATTCATGATCCATCCGGCCAGGAGTTCGGTGTTCGATTTCTTTTCCATGGTCTATACTGTTATTAATTATCCCCGTGAAGATACAATATTTTCCGGTTTCGGGCAAACGGGACGGTTTGTTTATTATGGATAATTACCCTAACTTTGCACGCCTAAACTGAGAATCATAACGTTATGTTCGGATATAGACCAGACGGAAGGAAACTACGGGACATCGATCCCATCCAGAGAATCATCCCCCACATCATGCGACACAGGCACGATTCGATGATTTTCCTCACCGTGGACCTTCCCTGCGAACCTTTCGACGAATTCATCAAGAAGGAATCGGCCGCCGGAAACGGAGAGTACGACTATATGCACATCATCATTGCCGGCCTGGTACGCATCATAGCCAATTACCCCAGGCTGAACCGTTTTGTGATGAACGGCCGCCTGTTCAAGCGCAATGCCATCTCCATTTCCTTTGTTGTCCGCAAGGGAATGAGTGCCGAAGCACCCGATACCACCGTAAAGCTTGAATTCACCGGCCACGAAACCCTGGCCGAGGTCAGGGACAAGATCAACGCCGTCATCGAGGCCAACAGCCATCTGGATGCCGACAACGGTACGGACAAGATAGCCCGCCTGATTACCTTCACGCCCAATGTGGTCATCGCCATGCTCCTTGGATTCATCAAGTTCCTGGACCGGCACGGCATGCTGCCCAAGGCCATCATCAACTTGAGCCCCTTCCATACCACGGCCTTCATCACCAATATGAAGTCCATCAAGAGTCCCTCCATCTACCACCACGTGTACGATTTCGGGACCACCGGCATGTTCTTCTCCATGGGTAAGGAATCCATGGTCCCCGTGGTTGTGGGCAACCAGGTGGTGCCCGGCAAGCGGCTTCCCTTCAAGATTGTGACCGACGAGCGTTTCTGCGATGGCTTCTACTTCTCCAGCGCCCTTCGCGTCCTCAGGAAATATTATGCCCACCCGGGCGTACTCAAAGAACCCCTCGAGGAACTTGCGGACGACGTGACCGTCATTGACCGTCACAGCTTCAAAAAAAGCAACCGGGGAGAGTAAAGCGAACAAAACATGTTTTGGAGCGGAAAACGAGACTCGAGCCCGCTGACGCGGGCAGGGGCCTTCGGCCCTCGCGAAACCCACGTTACCCCCCGGCGCCTTCGGCGCCTGCCCCCTCGGGGGGCTGGGGTCGCAGCGTGAGTCTCTTCCATCAACGCAGAAAGGCAGTCACTAGGACTGCCTTTCTAACGTTGAGCGGAAAACGAGACTCGAACTCGCGACCCCGACCTTGGCAAGGTCGTGCTCTACCAACTGAGCTATTTCCGCAAATTTCTAAAGAGCTTCCCGCTGAACGGGACTGCAAAGATACAGCAAAAAACTGAACTTGCAAACTTTTTAGAAACTTTTTTTCAAATTACTTGTCTCCGTACGTGATGGACATATGACGGAGCTTGAGAATGCGGCGTACGCTTTCGTCAATGCGGCTTTCGGGAATCTCTCCGCGACGGACGGCATTGAGCACAGCATCAAATACTTTGGGGTATTCACGCACGCAAAGGAGAATGTCTACACCGGCTTTGATGGCCATCACGGCAGCATCTTCTACAGGATACTGGCGCAGAATGGCACCCATTTCCATAGCGTCGGTCATAATGAGGCCCTGGTAGCCCAGTTCTCCGCGGAGCTTCTCCTGGAGAATCATGGGAGACAAGGTGGAAGGCACGTTGGAACCAGTCACGTTGGGCAGGGAGATGTGGGCCGTCATGATGATATGGGCACCGGCATCGATACCGGCCTTGAAGGGAATCATCTCGCAGTCCTTGATCTCATCCCAGGTCTTGCGGCTCATGGCGTAACCGAAATGGGAATCGGCCTGGGTATCACCGTGGCCGGGGAAATGCTTGAGGCAGCCAATCACACCGCTCTTCTGCAGACCCTTGAGGTAGGATTTTACCATTTCGGCCGCTACCTTGGGCTCGTTGGAGAATGCACGGGCACCAATGACCACGTTGCGGGGATTGGTGTTTACATCTGCCACGGGAGCAAGGTCAATATCAAAGCCATAGCGCTTGAGGTACTCGCCAATGGCGGTGGAGGCGGCCATCACCTCATTGGTGCGGCCGGAGGCAGCCAGCGAGCCCATGTTGGCAAACTTGGGAACGCGGAAGTTGGGGTTGTTGGCCAAACGGGCTACAGAACCGCCTTCCTCGTCAATGCACATTAAGGGCTGGCTGGGAAGAGAGCGGAGGTCCTTGATAAACTGGGACAACTGGGGCTCGTCTTTGATGTTGTGGGCAAAAAGAATAACGCCGCCCGGAGGATAGACACGCGCGGTCTCCCTCATTCTATCGTTAACTTCCTGAAGGTTATAAGATTTCAGGACAGACGGGGAGTCGTAGTAAAAGTCCGTGTCAAGGGCCTCGGGACGAACGAAAAACATTGCCCCCACCTTCTGCTGAAGCGTCATCTGCTTAAGTTCTTGCTCGATGGCAGAATCGCCTGAGGAGCAACCCGAAGCGAGGAGCGCCGCTACAAAGAGAAGGCCGAATGCAACTTTCCTCATAATAGAAGGATTTAACGGGCGGCTTCTGTGCGCGAAGCCGCCCTAAATGAACCTAAAGTTCCCAAGCAAGGGCCGAAGCACCGAGGATGGCGGCGTCGGATTCCTTGAGCTGAGAGAACACCAATTTCACCTTGCCTTTCCACAGGGACAGGACGTTCTCGTCCATTGCCTTCTGGATAGGTTCGGCGAGGAATTCCTTGGAGCGGGCCAGTCCGCCGAAGAGCACGATGGCTTCCGGAGCGGAGAAGGCAATGAAGTCTGCGAAGCTCTCTCCGAGGATACGGCCGGTGAATTCGAAGATCTTGAGGGCAAGTTTGTCCCCCTCCTTGGCGGCCTCATAAACGTCCTTGGACGTGATCTTGTCCAGGGAACGGAGGACGGAAGGTTCGTCGCTCATTTCCAGCCATTCGCGAGCCGTACGGGCTACACCGATGGCGCTGGTGTAAGCCTCGAGACAGCCGGTCTTACCGCAGTTGCACTGACGGCCATTGTGGCGCACGGCGCAGGTGTGACCCAGCTCGCCGGCGAAACCGTCGTGGCCATAGACCACGTTACCGTCAATGACGATACCGGAACCTACGCCGGTACCCAGGGTAATCATAATGAAGTTCTTCATACCGCGGGCAGCTCCATAGGTCATTTCACCCATAGCAGCAGCGTTGGCATCGTTGGTAAGGGATACGGGAATTCCGTTCATCTGCTCGCTGAGCATCTTGGCAAACGGAATGGTCTTGGTACCACCCCAAACGAGGTTAACGGCGCCCTCGATGGTGCCGGTGTAGTAGTTACCGTTAGGGGCACCTACACCAATACCACGGATTTGGCCTTCGGCCTTGGCCTCTGCGATGATGTGGTTGAGGGCTTCGGCAAGATCGGCTATGAAGGCGTTAACATCTGTATGAGAATCTGAACGGATAACCGTCTGGGAAAGAACGGTACCGCGGGCATCTACGATGCCGCATTTGGTGGTCTGACCACCAATGTCAATACCAATTACTAAATCTTGTACCATATGGATTAATCAACAGGGATGTCTTTGTTAACGTTCTTGGAACCTGCCACGGCATAGAACAGCAGGTAACCCAGCATGGCAGCCACCAGCCAGTAGCTGTTCATATAACCGGCAGACTTGGCAATGAATTCCTGGATGAACGGCATAATGCCACCACCCACCACCAGGGTCATGAAAATACCGGAAGCGGCTTCTGTATATTTGCCCAGACCCTCAACGGCCAGGTTGAAGATGGCGCCCCACATAACGGAGGTGCACAGACCGCAAAGAACCAGCAGCAGGCAGCTCAGCGGAACGCGGAACATGGCGAAACCATCGGCAGAGCTGTAGCCGGGCATATTGACGGTGACCGTCTTGGGAATGAAGATGGCGCAAAGGACCAGGATGATGGCCACGGTGCTTACGCAGGTCATCTGGGTGCGGGTGCTTACCTTACCGGAGATGAGGGTGCTGGAGAAGCGGCCCACCATCATCAGCAGCCAGTACACAGCGGCGATGGCGCCACCGATGGCAGCTCCGTTCACAGCGATGCCGGCGCCCTTTTCAGAAGCATCGGCCAGGAAGAAGTTCACCTGGGAAGGAATGCCGATCTCGATACCCACATAGAAGAAGATGGCCACGGCGCCCAGCACGAAGTGACGGAAATTCCAGGCACTGTGCTCGTACTTGGTGGTCTTGCGCTCCTGGGCCGGTTCCGGAATGGTGAGGAAAGAAATGATGATGAAAGCCACAGCAAAAACGCCCATAGCGATGAACAGCAGCGGGGACACATCGGACATGGAAGTGTTGGCCGATACGGTTCCCACCAGAACGCCCACCAGCAGCGGGGTGAGGGTACCCGTCAGGGAATTCAGGGTCCCGCCAATCTGGATATACTGGTTACCACGGTTGCCACCGCCGCCCAGGATGTTGAGCATAGGGTTCACTACGGTATTGAGCATGCACACGCAGAAACCGCAGACGAAGGCGCCCAGAAGGTAAACGTAGATAGCTGCATTGCCCAGGAAACCAAAGCTGGACAGATACTGGATGCAGATTCCTACAAAACCGGTTGCCAGGGCAATCAGCGTGGTTTTCTTATAACCGATGGACATAAGCATCTTACCGGCGGGAATACCCATAAACAGGTAAGCGGCAAAGTTCATCAGATTACCGGCCATCTTGGACCATTCATACTGGTTACCCCAGATGACGCCGAAGGGGGCGGCCATATTGGTAACAAAAGAGATCATCGCGAAGATAAAACACATCGTGATGATAGCTACCATATTGGTGCTTTTTTGGGTGTTGGACATTGTGTTAGAAGTTTATTGTTAGTTATTGTTATGCTAATATAGTTCTCAAATATAACCATTTTTTTGGAATAGCCGGTATCAATTCTTGAAATAATACAAAAAAAGCCCGGCCAGAGACTGGTCGGGCTTAAAAAGTTTAGGTTTCAGATTACTCTGCAGCAGGAGCTTCAGCAGCTTCGGCGGCGGGAGCGGCCTCCACGGCGGGAGCCTCTTCGGCGGCCTCGGCCTTCTTGGCGCGGCTGCGGCGGGTAGTCTTCTTGACCTCCTTCTTGCCGGAAGCAAGGGCGGCCTCGTTGAAGTCTACCAGTTCTACGAGCACCATTTCGGCGGCGTCACCCTGACGGAAACCGGTGTGAAGGATACGGAGGTATCCACCGGGACGCTCGGCCACTTTGGGAGCAATGGTGCGGAAGAGCTCAGCGGTTGCCTCTTTGTCTTTGAGGTAGCTGAAGACCACGCGGCGAGAGTGGGTAGTATCTTCTTTGGACTTGGTGATAAGGGGCTCTACGTAAGGCTTCAGGGCCTTGGCCTTGGCCTCGGTAGTGGTGATCCTCTTCTTCAGAATGAGGGAGGATGCCATGTTGGCGAGCAGAGCCTTGCGGTGTCCGCTCTTACGACCAAGATGATTGACTGCTCTATTGTGTCTCATTTTTTAAACGATCTTTTTCTTAGGTTCAATATTGTACTTGGTGACATCCATTCCGAAGGAAAGCTTCATCTTCTCCACCAGGAGATCGATTTCGCTGAGGGACTTACGGCCGAAGTTGCGGAACTTCATCAGTTCTCCGCGGCTGTAGGACACGAGGTCGGCGAAGGTGTCGATGTCGGCGGCTTTCAGGCAGTTGAAGGCACGTACGGACAGGCCCATGTCGGAAAGCTTGGTGAGAAGGAGATGACGCATTCTCAGGGATTCCTCGTCAAGCTCCTTGCTGTCGGTTTCTACGGAAGACTCGATGGAGATCTTCTTGTCGTCGGTGAAGAGCTTAAAGTGATAGATGAGGATGTTGGCTGCGTCCTGCAGGGCGGCCTCCGGAGAGATGGAACCGTCGGTGACAATCTCCAGGTTGAGCTTCTCATAGTCGGTCTTCTGTTCTACGCGGTAGTTTTCCACGCTCCAGTTGACCTTCTTGATAGGCGTGTAGATGGCATCCACGGGAATGGTTCCGATGGGCGTCGAAGCGTCGCGCTCTTCCTCGGCGGGAACGAAGCCGCGACCCTTGGTGATGGTCAGGGAAATGTTGATCTTAACGGAAGGCTCCAGCGAGCAGATGTGCAGCTCGGGATTCAACACCTTGAAAGAAGACAATCCTTTGGAGATGTCCTCAGCGGTAAATTCGCTCTTGCCGCTGATTGTGAGGTTCGCGACCTCGGAGTCCACGGTGTCCACCATACGGCGGAAACGGACCTGCTTGAGGTTCAGGATGATATCCTGCATTCCCTCAATGACGCCAGGGATGGTCTGGAATTCCTGCTGAACTCCGGAGATCTGGATCTGAGAGATGGCGAAACCTTCCAGGGAGGCGAGGAGGATGCGGCGGAGGGCGTTGCCGATGGTTTGTCCGTAGCCAGGCTCAAGGGGTCTGAACTCGAATCTTCCCACGGTCTCGGTGCCTTCGAGCATGATCACCTTGTCCGGTTTCTGAAATGCTAAGATTGCCATAAGATTGGGGTGTTAAATTCTATTACTTGGAGTAGAGGTCGACGATGAGCTGCTCGTTGATGTTCTCAGGAATTTCCTCGCGGGCGGGGACATTCAGGAACTTACCGGTGAGGTTGGCGGCGTCGAACTCCAGCCAGGAATACTTGGTGGCGGCGGCCACGCTGTTCTGGATGACCTCGAGGCTCTTGGAGCGCTCGCGGACGGCGATCACCTGACCGGGCTTCACCTGGCAGGAAGGAACGTTGCAAACAACGCCGTCCAGGGTGATGTGGCGGTGGAGAACCAGCTGACGGGCAGCAGCACGGGAAGGAGCAATACCCAGACGGTACACGAGGTTGTCCAGACGGGCTTCCAGGAGGAGGATGAGGTTTTCACCGGTCTGACCCTTCATACGGGCGGCACGGGCGTAGGTGTTACGGAACTGACGCTCCAGCACACCGTACATATACTTCACTTTCTGCTTCTCCTTGAGCTGGGTACCGTACTCTTTCTGCTTCTTGCGCTTAGCAGCGAGGCCGTGCTGTCCGGGAGGGGTATTTCTCTTTTCGAAGGTCTTGTCGGGGCCATAGATGGCTTCGCCGAACTTACGGGCGATGCGGGTGGTAGGACCAGTATATCTTGCCATAGTTCTTCTTCTTTAAAAATTAAACTTTACGGCGGCCCTTAGGACGGCAACCATTGTGCGGCATAGGGGTGACGTCAATGATTTCGGTGACGATAATGCCCGCATTGTTGATGGTACGGATGGCGCTCTCACGACCGGCACCCGGGCCCTTTACATAGCATTTCACCTTACGGAGACCGGCGTCGAAAGCGGTCTTGGACGCATCTTCTGCGGCCATCTGGGCGGCGTACGGGGTGTTCTTCTTGGAACCGCGGAAACCGCACTTACCAGCGGAAGACCAGCTGATCACCTGACCCTGCGCATTGGTGAGGGAAACGATCACGTTGTTGAAAGTGGAAGAGATATGGGCCTGGCCATAAGCGTCCACCTTGACAACTCTTTTCTTGGTAGTTGTAGTTTTCTTTGCCATAACTGATCAGACTTTACTTGGTTGCTTTCTTCTTGTTGGCAACGGTCTTCTTCTTACCCTTGCGGGTACGGGCGTTGTTCTTGGTGCTCTGACCACGGACAGGGAGGCCGGCACGGTGGCGGATACCACGGTAGCAGCCGATATCCATGAGGCGCTTGATGTCCATCTGGACAGAAGAACGGAGTTCACCCTCAATCTTGTACTCGTTGTTGATGAGGGCACGGATAGCGGCGATCTGCTCGTCGTTCCAGTCTCCGACTTTGATAGTAGGGTCGATGCCGCACTTGTCCAGGATGGTCTGGGCGCTGCTGCGGCCGATTCCGAAGATATAGGTGAGACCTATAACTCCGTGTTTGTTGTTCGGTAAATCAACACCGGCTATTCTTGCCATAATTTATCTGTACTTTTATTAGTTACACATTAACCCTGGCGCATCTTGAACTTGGGGTTCTTCTTGCAGATAACGTACAGGCGGCCTTTACGCCGGACAATCTTGCAGTCTTCACTGCGTTTCTTGATGGAGGTCTTGACTTTCATCGTTATCTA
>JAEEQF010000022.1 GCA_016285175.1 Bacteroidales bacterium | reverse complement strand
GTGACCGACGTCACCTTGGTCTCTATATCGGCCGATTGCAGGATGGAGCGTGTCGGGGGAGTTCCATCCTCCTCTTCCAAGGCCAGGAAGAAACGACTTTCCCGTGAAGCGACCGCCACAGTCTCCTTCTGACAGGAAGCCAGGAAAATTATAGGAAGCAACACTTCCAATAAAATATGTAAATACTTGTATCTCATGGCGTCAGGAGTTTTCAAGAACAGACACGTCTTTATCCCAGTCCTGGCCCGTCGCGGAGAATACCACGTCCACGGCACCCGGAATTTCCTGCTCGGAATCCATGGAACCCAGTTTTTTCAGGATAATCTCTTCCGCCACATAAATCCTGTTCCGGCCCATGGCGGGAATCTGGACCTGATAATAGTAGGTCTTGTCACCCACTCTCACCTGCAGCACCATCCGGGTAGACCGTCTGCTCCAGCTGGCGTCATGGGTGTCGTCATCCGCCGCCCAGGCATTGGGATAGGCATAGAAGTAATGCGGCGAAGTGTGGGGGGCCGATGGCGTAAGCGTGGCCTGGATGGCGGTTTCGCCCACCAGGGCATCCATCGCCGGGACGGCGTCATCGGCCTCCCGCCAGCCCATCACATTGTACCAGGCCTCTTCCGCGGTGCGCAGTTCGGCGGCGGTATAATCGGCCCCCAGCCGGCTGGTCCGGTAAAGGTTGGTGAGGTAGATGGCCTCAAGGACCGTGGTCTTGGCGGCCAGGTAGGGATTCTCAAAAGCCACGGAGACTTTCTTTACGCCCACTTTGGACACCAGGCGGCGCACGTCTACGGTGCGGCTAACCGTACGGTCTTTCTCCAGGTCCACCGTCACCTCTCCATACATGAGCATGGAAGCGGCGGCGTTGTCGGAAAGACTTGTGGTCCAGCCGGTTAAATCCGTCTTTTTCTTGATGTTGGCCGGAACCAGGCTCCCCGGGTAATTAACCAGGGCAATCACCGTATAGCTGCCCACCAGCACGGTTTTCCGGATGCTTTCCCCGGAGAGGCCGGTGCCGTAGACCACGCTGTCTCCGTCCCCGTCAAAGATCCAGAGCGCCCACCGCTGGCAGGTGGTTTCCACGCTGCTGTCCGGGTTGGCTACCCGCGTGGCGCTGAAAGGTCCTCCCAGGCTGATGCTCACGGTCCCCGTTGCCGCCGGAACGTTCATTCCGGCTTCTGCAGGAGGTGCCTGGGGTGACAGGCCTTCTTTTCCGCAGGAAAGGGTCCCGGCGGCCAGCAAGAGGTATTTAAAGATATGGAGTTTCATCTCAGGTAGCATAATTGATGGAGGTTTCGGTTTGCCAGTCGGTAATGGACAGGGTTACTTCGGAGCGGATGTAGTCTATCTCGACAGTGAGGTCCGGCAGGTTCTTCAGCTCCCAGCTGAACCCTTCCACCTGTTTCAGCAGGTTCCAGAGGATGATGCTGTCCTGGGGTTCGTCTGTGTCCTCGTCGGCATCCAGGGCCCACAATTCCAGGGCTAGGGAATTGTCGGCCTGCCGGGGGACGGTGAACTCGAACTCCCCGGCCATCTTCTCCGGCGGAGCATAGCGGTAGGGCCCGGTCACCGGCACACCGGAGTGCAGGTCGATGCCGCAGGTGTTGGCGCTGATAACCACCCGGTAGGGGAAGCGGCCCGGGAGGTCCCCGGGGTCGAATTCCTTGAACCGGACCCTTATCGTACAATGTTCTTTGGTCATTTCCACGGGAATGACGGCACTCTCATCCATGCCTTCCGCCCTGGCCGAAAAGCGGTACAGCCTGTCGCCGTCCTGCTGCTGGTCCACCACCCATCCGCTGCCCTTTTCGATGCGGCTGTTCCCGAAGCAGGCCATCCCGTAGATGGAAATGGCGTCGCTGCGGCGCACTTGCAGGGAGTAACTCCGGTCCGTCATGGCGCCCACGGTGGTGGTGTCCGTCACGCGGCTCTCCGGTCCCAGGACGGGGGATGCCTCCAGGTACATCAGCTCTGCCGGGCCGATCCCCTGAGAGTCCAGGAACTCGAAGAAGAGCGTGGCGGGACAGGCCGTCCGGTCTTCGCGGATGGGAGAGGAGCAGGAGGAGCAGACGGCCGCGGCCACGGCCAGGGCTCCCGTTAGGGTTTTCAGGTGTCGCATACGGACAGTTTACATGTTGAAAGTGAGGGCGGTAGAGGAATCCCAGTCCACTACGTTCAGGGTAATGGCCGCGGTTCCGGTGTCGGTTACCGTGTCGTCATCGTCGTTGTTCTTTCCCAACAGGGTGAAGGTTATGTCGGAAATCTCGTAGGAACAGTTGCGTTTGAGCACGGGAAGGGTAAAGGTGTAATAGCTCTGGATGGCGCTGCCGCCATATCCCGTGATTTCGGCGTGGATCACCAGCCGGGTATGGCGGGCGCTCCAGGTGGTGCTGTTGTTGTCGTCGGAGGTGGGGTTGGGATAGGTGTACCATACGCGCTTGATCTCCTTGGCCACCCCTTCCTCGCAGGAAATATTGAGGTCATGGTCGCAGATGAGGGGAGTAACGGCCGATGTGTTTTCGTCCCGCAGCTTGTTGTACCAGAGGGTGGGGTCGATGATGTCCCATTCGGTATTGTTGTTCTTCTTGTTCAGGGAGAAGTTGGTATGCCCGGCCACGTTTTTCAGGTACATGTCCTTGATGGTGAAGGTACAGCCGGCCAGGTAGGTATCGGCAAATTGCCTGGTTACCTTCGTGAGGACGATACGGGAAGCCAGGCGGGTCACGTTCACGGTCACCTGGATGCTGCTTCTGGTCACCTCAACGTCTTTTTCCCCGGCCATGATGAGGCTGATGTTTCCGGCGCTGTAATTGTCGGAGAGGTCGCTGACCGTGTTCTTGAGCTCGGCCTCCGTGGGTATATCGGCAAAGCGGGCGTGGTTCACGACGGCCCATACGTGCTTGTTACCCACAGGTGCCGTAATGGTGAGGCTGTTCCCCGAGACAAACTTGTCGGTCTCCCGTTTCCCGCTTTCCGCGTTGAAAACAAAGACCTGCAGGCTGCGGACGGCTTTTTCGTCCAGCCCGGTAAGGGATGCTTTGGTGGCGCCTTCCGTTCCCACCGTCACATGCAGGACACCGGTTCCGCCCACTTCTTCCACTGTGGGGGCAGTTGCGGGAAGGGGAGAGACAGGTGCAGACTTTTCGCAGGAAAGGACAGCCCCCATGAGGCTTGCCGAAAGGAGAAGGATGTGAATGGTTCTCATTTTGAATGAATTTATTAAATAATTGAATGTTAAATGATTTCTTCATCCGAAGAAGTTTGTTTGTTCAGATTGTACCGTTGGATGAGGGCATAGATTTCCGGGTCCAGGTTGCCCCGGAACACAAAGGAGCGGTCGGCCCGGCAGGCATCCAGGTAGCACTGGACGGCGGCCTGGTCGTCGCCACTGCGGGCGTGGAGCACCGCCAGCATGTAAGTCACCTGCGGCGTCCGCTCCAGCTCCTGCAGGATGGACATGGCCGATGCGTTGTAGTCCAGCGAGACATAGGCGATGGCAGTATTGTAGTCCTTGTAGGGCCGAAGATACTCCAGCGCCTGTTTGTAGTCCCTCTCCTTGAGAGCCTCCACACCTTTCATGTATACCGTGTCCAGTTCCGTTGTGTGGACGGTATCCTTGATCATTCCCTTGCGGTGCAGATAGAAGTCGAATTTCACGGTGCGCAGCCGGGGATACAGTTTCTCCCGCAGGTAGGTGTAGTAGGATTCTCGCTTCAGGGCCTCTTCCCGCTTGTCCGGATCGGCCTCCAACAGGTGTTTCATGTAGGATTGACGGGCCCCGGATGTGAGGAGGCTGTCCTCATCCACCAGCAGCGAGAGCATTTCCCAGTTCTCGCCGTTGGAGCGGGAACGGAAGGGGATAGCGGCGGTACTCGTCTGCGAGACCTTCTCTTTGCCATCCTCTCCCACGCTCAGGGAGAAGGAATTCCGCCGGAGGGAGTCCCGGTAGTGGCGCACATAACTGTCAAAGTAATCGGCCACGGCCGCCGCCCGCCGTTCCGACAGGGAGAGGTTGGTGGCGAGCGCACCTTCCGGAGAGGCCGATGCCGCAATGATAATGGAATCCAGGTCAAATTGCCGGTTTTCAAGCAGTTCCGTGATGTTGCCCCGGATGCGGCCCATCTCGCTGCGGTTATTTCCCAGGGAGAGGTCTATGTCGGAGCGGCCCTGGGCGAAATCCACGTAGCAGGCGGTGTTGGCCGCGGCCCGTCGTTCGCGGACGGTGGTGAGGTATTTCTGTGTCCCGTCCACGAACGCAGAAAGGGAACTGATATAGAAAGTAAGAGGCTCGGACCGTTTCATGGTGTAGATGCGGTGGTCGCTCTCATAGACATCTCCGGACAGTACGATATCCACCTTCCTCAACTGGGGCCGCGTGGTGATGGTTTGGGTATATTGGTACACGAAATCTCCGTTGACGGCCTGCATCACCGTGTCCAGGCGCAGGCCTTCCGTCTGGATGGGCACCTTCACATATTTGGCGTACATGGCCCCCTGGCGGGATTTCCGGTATTCGTTCCGCTTCCAGGCGAACATGTCCGTATAGTGGTCTATGGCCTGCTGTTCCGTTACCCCGAAATGGGAGCGGAACTGCTCGTCGGAGACATAGGTGGAGTCCTGCTTGAACTGGTACAGCTGGGGGATGTTCCGCTGCAGGAACAGCTCCAGGTTCCTGAGGTCGATGAACCTGGTGGTATCCGTAATGATGGAACGGATAAAACGGTCGTACTGCTCGTAACCCCGCAGCTGCTCCTTCCGGTAGTCGTTTCCGGTAATGTAGACGCTCTCCAGCCGGAGGGAGTCCTGCAGCACAAACATGTCGGGATAAAAGCGGAGCTGCCATTTGGAGTCCTGCATCTTCTCCGGAACCACCACCTCGAACTTCAGGTCAATCCGGCCGTGGCGTTCGGCCACGTTGCGGAAGCGGGCTGTCACGCGGGCGGCTTCCAGCACGTCCGTAGCCACCATGTCTCCGTTCTCGTCCTTGATGGCTTTCATTATGAGTACATCGTTCCCTTCGGGATCCTTCACCACCAGCGTGTCCCGGCGCGTGGGAGTTGCCCCGAAATCCAGTTCAGGCAACAGTTCCTCCTCCTGGCTCAGGACCAGCTGCGCCGTCACCTGCCCCTCCCTCAACTGCCGGATATGGGAGAGCGGGGCGCAGGCTGTCGCGGCCACAAGCAAAAGAAGATGCATCAGACTCCGTTTCATCTCTACCAGTCTCTTTGGGGTTGGAGCCGTTCTTCTTCCCGCGGAATCAGTTCCACGGTGCGGGCCAGGACATCCATCACGGAGCGTTCTTCGTTGTCCTGGGTGGTGTATTTGCGGATACGGATGCGTCCCACCACCTTGATCCAGGCCCCTTTCTGGATTTCATAGAAGTCCGGCATGGAAGGACCTTGCCAGGCCGATACGTTGAACCAGGCAATGTCTATGTCCGGGTTGCCATCCTTGTCCCGGGTGCTGTATTCGGTGACCACGGAGAAGTTGCATACCCGCGTCCCGTTGAACGCGTGGATCTCCGCCCTTCCCACGACACCTTTGATTTCGATACGGTTTACAAATTCCATCGCTTTGCATTTTAAAGGTTTCACATGAGCGGCCCCGGATGGGCGCGCTTCCGTCCGGAACCGCTTGCAAAGTAAAGGAGTCCTGTCCCCAAAGCCTAACGAAAAAGGCCCTGGAGCTGCATATTTTAACGTTTTGAAGAGAGATTAGCTGTTTTTTGGGAGGAATCGGCAGAAAAAAACGGCACCGGTTGAATGATTCTTCCGATGCCGTTTTTCGTCCCATCTTAAAAAACGTAAAAACTTTTGGAAATGTTTTTTACGATGCTTGGAAATGTGGTTTTCTTGCCCCACCTTTGGGGCCAAATCGTTGCCTATGGGATACGGAACAAGTCATGAATCCAGCTACGGTTATTGCCTGGAATGCGGGGATATCATTGAATACGGACACGGCCGCCCGGACCGCAAATTCTGCAGCGCGGGCTGCAAGAACCGCTGGCACAACAGGCAGCGGGCGCGGTCCTGGAAGGCGTACCAGCACAAGGTCCTTAAAGTGCTGGAGGATAATCATGACATCCTGGAGCGCCTGCGTCGGATAGGCATTTCATCCATAGACCGGATAAGCCTGGGGCAGCTGGGCTTTGACTTCAATTATGTGACCTCTTACCACAAGATAGGGCAGCGCAGCGTATACAGCGTCTTTGACATTACATATGAAGCCACCCCTTCCCGCATCCTCCATATAACCAGCCGCTGGTGCGGACCGGAAGAGGGGACAGGGGAAGGGGAAGGGGTGTCTTCCAAAAAGAGGGCTAAGCAGCCTTCTTCTGCTGTTTCTGCGGATCTTTGAACAGGATCCAGAACAGGATACCAACCACCAGGGCATAGCCGGCAAAGATGTACCAGGCATTGGGCCAGGAAGGATTGGCGGCCTTGTACACGGTAGCGTCTACCACGGCGCCGGCGGCCAGCGTGCCGATGGTGGCGCCGAAGCCGTTGGTCATCATCATGAACAGGCCCTGGGCGCTGGAACGGATGTCTTCCGCGGCGTTCTGCTCCACGTAAAGGGAGCCGGAGATGTTGAAGAAGTCAAAGGCAAAGCCGTACACGATGCAGCTGAGCACGAACAGCAGCACGCCGGGCATGGCCGGGTTGCCCAGGCCGAAGAAGGCGAAGCGGAACACCCAGGCGAACATGGCGATGAGCATCACGTTCTTGATGCCGAACTTCTTCATGGCAAACGGAATGAGCAGGATACAGAGGGTTTCCGATGCCTGGGAGATGGCGATGAGCGCATTGGAGTTCTTCACGGCAAAGGTATCGGCCAGGGCCGGATCTGCGGCGAAGGAGCTGAGGAAGGTGTTGGCGTAGCCGTTGGTGATTTGAAGGGATGCACCCAGCAGCATACTGAAGATGAAGAAGATGGCGAACTGGCCGTCCTTGAACAGGGTGAAGGCCTTGAGGCCGAAGGCATCGGCCAGGGATTCGTTCTTCTTGGTCTTGTCGATGGGGCAGGCGGGCATGGAAAGGGCATAGCCGCAGAGGATGAGGGACAGCACGCCGGAGGAGATGAGCTGCCAGTAGGTGTCCTGCATCCGGGCACCGCCCACAGTGAGGAAATTGGTGAGCAGCATGCTGCAGATGAAGCCCACGGTGCCGAACACACGGATGGGCGGGAATTCCTTCACGGGATCCATGCCTTCCTTGGCCATGGCATTGTACGACACGGAGTTCACCAGGGCGATGGTGGGCATGAAGAAAGCCACGCTGAGGCTGTACAGGATGAACAGCGGGGCAAACTGGACGGCGTCTCCGGCGGTCATGCAATATACACCGGCGCCGGCCATGAACAGGCCTGCCAGGCCGTGGCAGAGGGATAGGACCTTCTGGGCCTCCATTTTCTTATCGGCCAGAATGCCCATGAGGGTGGGCATGAAGATGGAGACGATACCCTGCATGGCGAAGAACCACTTGATCTGGGATCCCAGGCCGATGTTGCCCAGATAACGCCCCAGGGACGTAAGGTACGCGCCCCACACGGCGAATTCCAGGAACAGCATCAGAACCAGCTTGAAGGTGATGGGTTTGATTTTAGTTTGCATGGTTATTTTGGTTTTATTCTTTGGCGTATCGTACAAATGTACGAAAAAATCCGTACTTTTGCATTATAATACTTACTCAATGTTCACTTTTACACGCACCGCCTCAGACCCCCAGTCCGCCGCCCGCGCAGGCGTACTGCAAACGGCCCATGGGGACATCCCAACCCCCATCTTCATGCCGGTGGGTACGGTGGGTTCTGTAAAGGGCGTGTACCACAGGGACTTGCGGGAGGATATCGGCGCCCGTATCATCCTGGGCAACACCTACCATCTATACCTGCGTCCAGGGTTGGACACCCTCTTCAAGGCCGGCGGCCTGCACCGCTTCGAACATTGGGACGGTCCCATCCTCACGGACAGCGGCGGCTTCCAGATCTTTTCCCTGGCACCCATCCGCAAGCTCACGGAGGAGGGCTGCAAGTTCGCTTCGCACATAGACGGCAGCCGGCACATATTCACCCCGGAGAACAACGTGGACACCCAGCGTATAATCGGGGCCGATATAATGATGGCCCTGGACGAATGCTGCCCCGGGGACGCCGATGAGCGCTATGCCGCCAAGTCCCTCAAGCTCACGCAGGGCTGGCTGGAGCGCTTCGCGCGGCGTTTCGACGAGACGGAACCCCTTTACGGCTATCCCCAGACCATGTTCCCCATCATTCAGGGCTGCGTATATCCGGAACTCCGCAAAAGGGCCGTGGAGCACGCCCTCAGGCTGGACAACGCCAACCGCGGCGGATATGCCGTGGGCGGCCTGGCGGTAGGGGAGCCCACAGAGAAGATGTACCAGATGCTGGAGATTACCTGCCCGCTGCTGCCGCAGGACAAGCCCCGCTACCTCATGGGAGTGGGAACTCCTGCCAACATCCTGGAATCCATCGCCCGGGGAATCGACATGTTCGACTGCGTAATGCCCACCCGGAACGGCCGCAACGGCATGCTTTTTACATGGAACGGCATCATGAACATGCGCAACGCCAAATGGACCGACGATTTCTCCCCGCTGGACCCGGAGGGAAGCTCCTTCGTGGACAGTTTCTATACCCGGGCATATCTGCACCACCTGTTCGTAGCCAAGGAGATGTTTGCCGCCATGGTGGCCACGGAGCATAATCTGGCCTTCTATCTGGATCTGGTTAAAACCGCACGGGCCCATATAGAGGCAGGGGATTACCTTGCCTGGAAGGATGCCACGGTCCCTAAACTCATGCAGCGCCTATGAGCCATTTCAGGGGACTCCAGCGGCTGGACTGGTACATAATCCGCAAGTTTCTGGTTACTTTCTTCATGGCCATCCTCCTGCTGGCTGTGATTATCGTCATCTTCGACATCAGTGAGAAGATCGAGGACTTCGTGCGCACGGAGGCCACCCTCCATGAGATCGTGTTCGACTATTACGTGAACTTCGTCCCCTTCTTCATGAACATGTATGCGCCCATGTTCGTGTTCCTCACGGTAATTGTCTTCACATCCAAGATGACGCAGAATTCAGAGATAGTAGCCATCCTGTCCAGCGGCATCAGCTATCACCGGCTCATGGTGCCTTATCTGGTATCGGCCGTGTTCATCGGCCTGCTTTCCCTGGGAATGGGGCTCTGGATTATCCCCAAGGCCAATGTCCCCCGGGTTGCGTTTGAGCAGAAGCACGTGCCCAGGACCAAGGCGTACTCCGGACGGGATCTGCATTACAAGCTGGAGAACGACCATTTCGTCTATATAGAATCCTTCAGCGGCTACAACAATACCGCATACAATTTCACGCTGGAAGACCTTTCGGGCGGGCAGCTCCATTCCAAGCTGTCGGCCGAAAGCGCCCAGTACGACACGGTCACCGGCACCTGGAGACTGCGCAACTGGTTCATCCGGGATTACTCGGGTGGCCTGGAAGACAAGATCCGTTCCGGAAGGCAGATGGATACGGTCCTCAGCCTTACCAGGGACGACTTTTTCCGGAACAAGCACACCATCGAGGCTTTGGACGAGCGGCAGCTGGACCAGCTTATCAAAACGCAGATCCAGCGTGGTGACGCTTCCGTGAGCGCGGCACAGATTGAGCGGAACAACCGTTATGCGCTGCCCTTCTCGGCCATCATCCTCACCATCCTGGGCGTGGCGCTGTCCACCAAGAAAAAGCGGGGAGGCATGGGATGGAACCTGGCGGCGGGCATCGCCCTGGGCTTCTCCTACATCCTGTTCATGCAGTTCAGCGAGATGTTCGTGATGACGGATACGCTCCCGGCATCCGTTGCCATCTGGCTGCCCAATTACCTCTTTACCGTAATTGCGCTGGTCCTGTATTTTAAAGCTCCCAAATAATGGTCAAAGTCAAGATAGTCAACCATTCTCCCTATCCTTGCCCGGCCTATGCCACGCCGCAGAGCGCCGGCGTGGACCTCAGGGCCCATCTGGAAGAACCCCTGGTGCTGGAGCCCCTGCAGCGGGCCATGGTGCCCACGGGCCTTTATATAGCCCTTCCTCCGGGTTATGAGGCGCAGGTGCGCCCCCGCAGCGGCCTGGCAGCCAAACACGGCATCACGGTGCTCAACAGCCCCGGAACGGTGGATGCAGACTACAGGGGAGAACTCAAGACCATCCTGGTGAACCTTTCCCGGGAACCTTTTGAGATTGTCCCCGGGGAACGTATAGCCCAGATGGTGATAGCCCGCCACGAGCAGGTGGAATGGGAGCCGGTAGAAGAACTGGACGCAACGGAACGCGGCGCCGGCGGTTTTGGCAGCACGGGAAAGAAGTAACTATGAATATCGAAGAATTATACCACATTTTCCTGGCCTCTTCCGGGGTCTGCACAGACACCCGCGCCATCAGGAAGAACCAGCTTTTCTTTGCCCTGAAAGGGGAGAATTTCGACGGTAACGCCTTTGCTCTCAAGGCACTGGAAGCCGGTGCATGCTTCGCGGTGGTGAACCGCAGCGTGGAGGCCGATGACCCCCGTCTCATCAAGGTGGACGATACCTTGGAGGCGCTGAAGGCTCTGGCCACCTGGCACCGCCTGCAGCTGCGCATCCCCGTTATCGGCCTCACAGGCACCAACGGCAAAACCACCACCAAGGAACTCATCCGCATGGCGCTGGGGGCGGCCTACCGCGTCACTGCCACGGAGGGCAACCTGAACAACGAGATCGGCGTGCCGCTGAGTGTCCTCAAGATCGGCCCGCGGGCGCAGATAGCCATCATCGAGATGGGTGCCAGCCATCCGGAAGACCTGAAACCCCTCCTCGCCGTTGCGCAGCCCAACCTGGGACTCATCACCAACGTGGGGAAGGCGCACCTGCTGGGCTTTGGCAGTTTCGAGGGTGTAAAGCACGCCAAAGGCCTGCTTTACGATTATCTTAAGGCGCATGGCGGCGTGGTCTTCGCCAACGGGGACGACCCTGTCCTTGCCGGGATGCTTGCCGAAAGGGGGATGGAGGCCATCCGCTACAGCCTGGAGGGCGTGAAGGTTAAGGCTACGCCTTTCCTGGAGATGGATTTCGGGAATGCCGTGCTGGAAACCCAACTGGTGGGCGCATACAACGCCAACAACGTGCTGGCGGCCCTCAAACTGGCCTGGTACTTTGACGTCCCCATGGAGGACGCCCTGGCGGCCATCGCTTCATACGTTCCTTCCAATAACAGAAGCCAACTGCTTAAGACAGAAAAGAATACCGTTATCATTGACGCGTACAACGCCAACCCTTCGTCCATGAAAGTGGCCCTGGACAACCTGGCTCTCTGCGAAGGCCCCAAGCTGGCCCTTCTGGGAGACATGCGGGAACTGGGCGCAGACTCGCAGGCCGAACACAAAGGCATAGTCGAACGTTTGCGCTCCGTCATTTCGGGCGAAGTGGGGAAATCCCAGGCGTTCCTTGTGGGTGAGGAATTCACCAAGGCGGCAGAGGGAACCCCCTTCAAGACTTTCGCCAAGTCCGAAGACCTGGCGAAATATCTCTCAGAGAATCCGCTGGAAGGCTATACGGTGCTTGTAAAGGGCTCCCGCGGCATCCAGATGGAAAAAGTTATACCTTCGCTTTAACCAATATCCAGTGAACTCCATAGGCCAGGCCGAATCCAACGGCCAGGCCGAAAAGGCTTCCTACCAGGATATCACCCAGATAATGGGCGGCCAGCATGATCCGGCTAATGGACATGACGGCTGCCCAAATCATTATACAGCAACCGTAAATGCCATATCGACCCTTTCTGTCATTGAGCCGCAGGCCGGCCCAGGAGCCCGCGGCAAAGGCGAAGGAATTGGCCGCATGGCCGGAGAAGAAGCCATACAGCCCGCCGATGATTCCGTCCGGACAGCGCACGCCCTGCTCTATCATCCAGGGGTCCCGGCAGGGACGCAGGCGCATCACTCCGTCCTTTACCAGATTGGCTACCTGGTCCGTGATCACAAGGCCCAGAATGAGCGTTGCAACAACGGCCAGGCCTTTTTTCCAGCCCAGTCTCCAGATGATTACCCCCGCCATGAATCCGTAGAAGGGGAACCAGATTCGTACGCCCGAGACAAAAGACCAGAATCCGTCCAGGGCTGCGGGGTTGTTCTGGTTGATCCAGAGCGAAACCTGCTGGTCTATTTGGATAAGGCTGTCCATAGGGCTTCCTTAAGTTCGTTGAGCCCGGTCTGGGCAACGGAGGAGATAAAGACGTGCGGAATATCGGCAGGCAGTTTCTTCTCAATCTTATCCCGCTGTTTCTGGTCGATGAGGTCCGTCTTGGTGATGGCCAGCACGCGGTCTTTCACCAGGAGCTCCGGATTGTATTCCTGCAGTTCGTTCAGAAGGACCTTGTAGCATTTGTTCACGTCCGGCTCATCGGCCGCCACCATGAACAGCAGCACGCTGTTCCGCTCAATATGCCGCAGGAAACGCATGCCGATGCCTTTTCCCTCGTGCGCCCCCTCGATGATGCCGGGGATATCGGCCATCACAAAGGAACGGTCGTCGTAATAGCGGACTATGCCCAGGTTGGGCTCCAGCGTGGTAAAGGCGTAGTTGGCAATCTTGGGTTTGGCCGATGTGATGGCGGCCAGGAGGGTGCTCTTTCCCGCGTTGGGGAAGCCCACCAGGCCCACGTCTGCCAGCACTTTCAGTTCCAGGATGAACCAGCCCATCTGGCCTTCGCCGCCGGGCTGGGCGTAACGCGGCGTCTGGTTGGTAGCGCTCTTGAAATGGTCGTTGCCCCAGCCTCCCCGGCCGCCTTCGCAGAGGATGTATTCCTGGTCCTTTTCCACCAGTTCCGTAATTACCTCGTCCGTTTCTGCGTCCTTGACAACTACGCCCTGGGGAACCTCCAGCACGATATCGGCCCCGTTCTTTCCTTTTTTCAGAGCCTCCTGGCCGGGACTGCCGGCCTCGGCCTTCACCACCTTGCGGTAGCGGAGGTGGATGAGCGTCCAAAGCTGCGGATTCACCTTGAGGATCACGTGGCCGCCGCGGCCGCCGTCGCCGCCGTCCGGTCCGCCCTTGGGTACATACTTGGCCCTGTGCAGGTGCGTGCTGCCCGCTCCGCCGTGTCCGCTCTCGCAATAGATGCGGACAAAATCGATGAAGTTACTTTCTGCCATAACTTATACTTGTCTGTCTTGAAATAACAATGCAAGATACAAACTCTTTTGAAATTACACAATAGTATTTAAATAAACCACTGATATATAAGTGAAAAAACAATAATGTTAAAGCTTATAACAAAAATGTTATGAATGATTTGGGAGGGCGGGAGGTCCCAAATTGGGTTGTGTATGTCGGCAATTATGGTTATCTTTACATGATGAAATGCGGCGTGTTGGTTTTCAACTTTTCCGGGGCCTATGAGGCCGGAGAATTCCTTCCCTGGCTGCGGAAACAGCCAGCCGGGATGGAGGTGCTGGACCTGTGCGGACTGGAGGGAACCTGCTGTTATTGCAGTGAAGATGCCGCTGCGGAGATAGAGGGGAAACTGCCGGAAAGACTGCCGCCGCTAAGGTGGCTGGACAGCGGGGATTACCATTACCTCAGCTGCCTGCTGGCCCGGCGGGAGAAGGAGCCTTTCCACCTGGTGCTTCTGGACAACCATCCGGACAACCAGGACCCGGCGTTTGACGGGGTGCTCAGCTGCGGCGGATGGGTGAAGGCCCTCCGGGAACGGCAGCCCATGCTGCAGGAGGTGCTCACCATCGGCCCGGAAGGATGTCCGCAGGTGCTGGAGGATGCCTGGATAGAGGAAAGGAGGGGAGAGCGCGTGTACTTGTCGCTGGACAAGGATGTGATGGACAGGGCATGGGCCCGCACGGACTGGAGCCAGGGGAACCATACGCTGGAGGAAGTGAAGGGATGGCTGGGGAGGCTTCTGGACGGACGCCTGGAAGTGGCGGCCGTGGACATTTGCGGAGAACTGGCTCCCGCCAAGGGCGCCACCCCGGAAGATTTGAATGTGAATTTGAAAACGAATAGGGAACTTCAGGAGTTTATCCTGAAAAGAATATGCCGATGAAGAAGTTACTGCTGTGGATATTGGCTCTGGTTTTCGTCGCATCCTGCGGTGGAAAGGCGGACGAGGGCGCTACAGCCAACCTGTCTCCCTACATAGAGGAAGACGGCCTGTGCCATCTGGCTTTCAAGGGGCTGGATATTACCCTGCGTCTTTATCCCGGAGATTTCTTCCTGATGGGAAAAACCTTCGACCAGGGCATCGTACGCAATCCTTCCATCCACGCCGTCCTTCAGGAAGGCTTTGCGCTGGGTACGGAGCCCGTGTCCCAGGAACTCTGGCAGGCCGTGATGGGCAATAATCCGTCGGCCCGGAAAAAGGACGGCGCACCGGTAACCCGCGTAAGCTGGGAAGATGCCGTCCGTTTCACAAAAAAGCTTTCCGGCAAAATGGGCCTGCCGTTCAGGCTGGTCACTGAGTCGGAATGGGAATATGCCGCCCGCACAGACAGCTCTGTCAAGGCCGATGTAAGGGAGTGGTGCGCAGATTATTTTGCGGAGAAATTCAGGGACAGCCTGTACGTGAATCCCAAAGGCCCGTCCAACGGAGCCGGGCGCGTTGTCCGCGGCGGGCATTTCGCAAAGCCCTCAGACCGGGAAATGCTGTCCCAGTATGCCAAGGCGGCGGATATCGGCTTCCGGATTGCCGTTTCCACCGGAGACCCCATTCCCCAGTATTATCTGGATATTATGGTGAATAACCGCCCGTCCCGGGAAACCATTACGCGTTTGGAGCCGGAGACATTTACGGTAAACGGTGTTTCCTTCCGGATGCTGCCGGTTCAGGGAGGGACTTTCCAGATGGGAGCCACCCCGGAGCAGGGAAAGCCTGCCCAGGCCGATGAATACCCGGTTCACCAGGTGAGCCTGGACAATTATATGATGGGGGAGTTCGAGGTGACCAACGAGTTATGGGAAGCGGTTATGGGGGCCAGGCTGCCCCAGTTTTTTGGAGACAAATACCCGGCCGGCAACGTGAGCTGGTATCATATCCAGCAGTTCATCCACAGACTCAACAGCCTTACGGGCAGGACTTTCCGTCTCCCTACAGAGGCCGAATGGGAATTCGCCGCCCGGGGAGGGGTAAAAAGCCACAATACAGCCTACTCTGGGGAAGCCTATCCCTGGTTTGAGCGGGTGTCCGTTTTCAGTACGGATAACCTCCAGCCCCGGCCGGTGGGCAGCTTGAAACCCAATGAGCTGGGCCTGTACGATATGTCCGGCAATGTGTGGGAATGGTGCCAGGATCTGTATGAGGAATATACGGAAGAGCCGCAGGTGAATCCCACGGGCCCCGCTTTCAAGGAGAACGGGAGAGACTTCCGGGTACTTCGCGGAGGAAGTGCGGCCTCCCGCTTTGACGATACCCGCATCACCAACCGCTATGAGAATCTTGCCAACCATTTCAAGTCCACTATGGGCTTCCGGCTGGCCTTGTAATGAATAACACGGATTAAAACCAAATATACAATTATGTCAGATTCAATCATCACAACGGAACTGCAGAAAACCTGCCTGTACGACGCCCATCTGGCCCTCAATGCCAAGATGAGCCCTTTCGCCGGCTTCATGATGCCCATCCAGTACGACACCATTACGGTGGAGCACCTGGCCGTCCGGGAGAAGGTGGGAATGTTCGACGTGTCCCATATGGGAGAGATTTTTGTGAAGGGGCCCCAGGCCGAAGCTTTCATCAACCACATCTTCACCAACGAAATCCGGGGGTTCGAACCCGGTAAGGTGCTCTATGGTATGATGTGCTACCCGGACGGAGGCGTTGTGGACGACCTCCTGGTGTACCGGGAATACCTGGCCGACCATTTCCTCCTGGTGGTGAACGCGGCCAATATCGCCAAGGACTTCGCCTGGATCCAGGAGCAGGCCAAGGGCTTCGACTGCGTGCTGGACAACGCATCGGACCGTATCGGCCAGATTGCCGTGCAGGGTCCGGAGGCCGAAAAGACCGTTATCGAGGTCCTGGGCTATAAAGAAGCTGCAGACCTTGGTTTTTACACCTTCTGTGACGTGGAGTACAACGGGGAGCGTCTCATCCTCAGCCGTACCGGCTACACCGGTGAAGACGGTTTTGAGCTTTACACCACCCCGGAGAACATCGTTGAAATCTGGGACCGCCTGCTCAAGGCCGGTGTCCAGCCCTGCGGACTGGGCTGCCGGGACACCCTGCGCTTCGAGGCCGGTCTCCCGCTGTACGGCGACGAACTCAGTCCCGAAATAAGCCCCGTAATGGCCGGTCTGGGCATGTTCTGCAAGTACGACAAGGATTTCATCGGCAAAGAGGCGTTGCTGGAGCAGAAGGCCGGAAATGTGGCAAAGAAGCTGGTTGGCATCGAGATAGAGGACAAGGCCATTCCGCGTGCCGGCTATCCGGTGGAACTGGAGGACGGCAGGGAAGTGGGCGTGGTAACCACCGGCTATCATTCCATCTCCCTGGACAAGAGCATCTGCTTCGCTTTGGTGGACAAGGAATTCAGCGCCCTGGATACCCCGCTCTGGATCCGCATCCGCAAGAAAGTTTTCCCCGGAAAGGTGGTCAAAAAGAGATTTTATCAAACAAACTATAAAAAATAAACAGCTATGTCTAAGATTCTTGAAGGTCTCAAGTACAGTGAGTCCCACGAGTGGGTAAAAGTTGATGGTAATACCGCCTATATCGGCGTGTCGGATTTTGCCCAGAAGGAAATGGGCGATATCACCTATGTGGATATGCCGGAGGAAGGCGACGACGTTATGGCCGGTGAGGAATTCGGCGCCCTGGAAAGCGTGAAGGCCTCCTCGGAGCTCATCAGCCCCGTTTCCGGAACGGTCCTGGCCGTTAATTCGGAACTGGAAGACGCCCCCGAAAAGGTGAACGAAGACGCATACGGCGCCTGGATCATCAAGGTGGCCATGTCCAACGAAGGGGAACTGGATGCCCTCATGGACGCTGCCGGCTACAAGGCTTTAATCGGCGAGTAAGGCATGGGTAATCTTCCGTATCTTCCGCATACAGAGGCCGATATCCGGGCCATGCTGGAGAAAATCGGAGTGAAGAAGCTGGAAGACCTTTACAGCGACGTTCCCTCCGAGTTCCTCAAGAAGGGCGCCTATGCCCTTCCGGAGGCCCTTTCCGAGCAGGAAATCCGGGACTATTTCGCCTCGCTGGAGGCCATGAACGCCCGCCTCAAGGTGTTCGTGGGCCAGGGTGCCTACGACCACTATACCCCGGCGGTCATCCCTTACCTTTGCTCCCGGTCGGAGTTCCTTACGGCCTATACGCCGTACCAGTGCGAGATTTCGCAGGGAACACTCCGCTATATCTTTGAGTATCAGACGCTCATGTGCGAACTCACAGGACTGGACGTCTCCAATGCTTCCATGTACGACGGTCCCACCGCCGCCGCGGAAGCCATGAAGATGGCCATCGCCTGCGCCCGTAAGAAGAACCGTGTGCTCCTGTCCAGGGCCCTGCTGCCCCATGTGGTCAAGGTGGTGGAGACCTATGCCAAATTCCACGGGGTGGAGATCGGCTATGTATCGGCCGATGAAGGACAGACCTCCCTGGAGGCCCTGAAGGCCGAACTGGCCAAGGAGGACGTTGCCGGCGTGATTGTCCCTTCGGTGAACCGCTACGGCATCATCGAGGACCATACCGGCTTTGCCGATGCCATCCATGCGGAGAAGGGACTCCTGGTGGAATACTGCGACCCGTCGGCCCTCGCCGTGGTGAAAACCCCGGGCGAGTGGGATGCCGACATAGCCGTGGGCGACGGCCAGCCGCTGGGTCTTCCGCTTTGCTACGGTGGCCCTTATGTGGGCTTCATGACCGTGAAGAAGGAACACATGCGCAAGATGCCCGGCCGTATCGTGGGCCAGACCCAGGACAAGCAGGGCCGCCGCGCATACGTGCTCACCCTGCAGGCCCGCGAGCAGCATATCAAGCGGGAGAAGGCCACTTCCAACATCTGTTCCAACGAGAGCCTCATGGCCCTCTGGGTCACTATCTACTGCTCTCTCATGGGGCCTGAAGGCCTCAAGGAGGTCAATAAGATCAGTGCCGACGGTGCCCATTATCTCAAGGCCGAACTCCTCAAGACCGGCCAGTTCGAGGACGTGTTCCCGGACAAGCCTTTCCTCAAGGAGTTTGTCCTCAAACCCAAGCAGTTCCCGGGCCTCATGCAGAAGAAACTGGAAGAAGCCGGCTTCTTCGCAGCCCTGGATACGGAAGAGGGTTATGTAAGCTTCTGCGTCACGGAAAAGCGCAGCAAGGAAGAAATCGACCGGCTGGTCAAAGTGGTAAAGGAGGGCTAGGCTATGAAATACTACGACAAACTTATCTTCGAGCTTTCCAAGGAAGGACGCTGTGGTTACTCCTTGCCTATGAATAAGTTCCCTGCGGCACCGGAAGTTCCGCAGCAGCTGCGCCGCCAGGCTCCGGCCCGCCTCCCGGAGGTGGCCGAACCGGATGTGGTGCGCCACTACACCAACCTTTCCCAGATGAACTTCGGCGTGGATACCGGCTTCTATCCGCTGGGCTCCTGCACCATGAAGTACAATCCCAAGATCAACGAGGAAATGGCCGCCCTGCCGGGCTTTGCCGGCCTGCATCCGCTAATGCATGCCGGGCTCACCAAGGGCGCGCTCAAGGTTTACCAGGAGATGAACAAGGCGCTTGCCGCAATTACCGGCATGTACACCTTCACCTTCGATCCTTGCGCCGGTGCCCACGGTGAACTCACCGGCCTTATGATCATGCGCACGTATCACATGCTGCGCGGGGACATGGCCCGTACCAAGGTCATCGTTCCGGACAGCGCCCATGGCACCAATCCCGCATCGGCCGCCGTGTGTGGCCTGGAGGTGGTGGAGGTGAAGTCCCTGGAGAACGGCCGCATAGACGTGGAAGCCCTGAAACCGCTTCTGGGCCCGGATATCGCCGGTATCATGATGACCAATCCCAACACCCTGGGCCTCTTCGAGACGGAAATCAAGACCATCGCCAAGCTGGTTCACGATGCTGGCGGCCTGCTGTACTACGACGGCGCCAACATGAACCCGCTCATGGGTGTGGTGCGTCCCGGAGACATGGGTTTCGACATCATGCACCTGAACCTGCACAAGACCTTCTCCACGCCGCACGGCGGAGGCGGTCCCGGCAGCGGTCCCGTGGGTGTGGCCAAGCACCTGGAAGACTGCATTCCGGACCTGCGGGTAAGCGGTTTTCACGGCAACTTCGGCGTTATCCTCCGGGCCTATGCGTACATCCTGGCACTGGGGAAGGACCATCTGAAACAGGTGGGACAGTATGCGGTGCTAAGCGCCAATTACATCAAGGAATGCCTCAAGGACGTGTACAAGCTGCCCATCGAGGGGGTGTGCAAGCACGAATTCGTGTTTGACGGCCTTATCAATGACGGCGCGCACGACGATGTTCCCGGCGCGACCACCCTGGATGTGGCCAAGCGCCTGCTGGACTACGGCTTCCACGCTCCCACCATCTATTTCCCGCTCCTGTTCCACCAGGCCCTCATGATAGAGCCCACGGAAACGGAGAGCAAGGAGACCATAGATACGTTCATCGGCGTAATGAGGACCATTGCCGCCGAGGCGGCCCGGGATCCCAACATCCTGCACGACGCCCCGCACAATGCGCCCATCACCCGTCCGGACGAAACCATGGCTGCCCGTAACCCCATTCTCAAGTACGAGTGGTAAAAAACCTGCATACCCTGCTGGACGGCTTTCAGAAGCCGGAACTCCAAGACCTGGGAAGTCTCCTCGGGCGCGAGCTTTCGCCGCGCCTGAGGAAATCCCAGTTGGTGGAGCAGCTGGATGTGTATCTGCGGGGAGAACCCGGCCGCTGGCTGTCCCACCTTATGGAGCGGGATGTTCGGCTGCTCCGGGAGCTGGTTAACGCCGGGCCGGAAAAGGTCCAGTACCAGGACTACGCCATCTATCCTTCGCTGGTGGAGGTGAGCGGCCTGGTGGAGCATGACGACACGGACGAACATTTCCACAAGGTGTGGATCACGCGGGAGGTGTACGATATAGTGGCCCCCTTCGTGGAGAAAGCCATCCGGAAGGGGGAGAGAAGCGGACAGTTTGATATAGAGAGAATTGGGCTGGGCTACTTAAACCTTTACGGCATATTGCCCACTCCGCTTTTCCTGGACCTGGTCACGGATTATTACGAGCAGCACTACAACAACAATTACGGGGAACTGATGCACATGCTGCAGCAGAGCCCCATGGTAAAACTTTGCCGGTATACGGACAAATGGGGGGATTATCTCTGCTCTCCCTGCGTATCGGATCCGGAGGAAATCCATACCCTGCGCCAGCAGCTGGGTCAGAAGAAAAAGGCCGCTTTTACGGAAGAACAGGCCCGGGAAGCCGGGGCCGGCGCTCCCTATTTTACCGTGGGTATGCGTACCCATGAAGGCATGGCCCTGGAGCAGCTGTACCGCCGCCTGGGCTACGAAGGTTTTGAGCTGGTAAAGGCGGAGCACGACACCTGGATCGAGGCCCAGTACACCGGCGACTACAATGAGGCCCTGTTCCATCCGCTCATGGACAGTCCGCAGGGCGGACACCTGGACGAAGAAAGCTGGAAGGTCTGCTGCCAGATTGTGGCCGATTATGCCGATGCCGTCCCCAAATGGGCCTTGTACGGCCTCAGTGCCCGTGAGGCCGGGCAGATGCAGCTGGATTTGAACCTTAACACCGCCGGCACCGGGGAAAAGCTCCCGGACGTGTCCGATTACCCCGGCATGGGCTTCGCCATCCCGCACGTGGCGCCGGACGAACCCTGTCCCTGCGGAAGCGGCCTGCGCTACTGCCATTGTCACGGCAAATACCTTTCCTAGATGGACCATACCCTTCAAATTGAGCCTGTAGCTTACTACAGGGGCCCTTTCGGCTCCAAATTCGGCATACCCCGGCAGAGTTCGCTCTCGGATGTCCGGGGACGGATAGTATTCACGGAAGCCTACCGGAACCGGGAGGCGCTGCGCGGACTGGAGAGTTTCGGCCGCATCTGGCTCATCTGGGGCTTTTCCGCCAACAAACCCGCCAAAGGGGAGTGGCAGCCCACGGTCCGTCCGCCCCGGCTGGGCGGGAATACCGCCATGGGCGTTTGGGCCACGCGTTCACCTTATCGGCCCAACCCGCTGGGCCTGTCCTGCGTGGAAGTGGAACAAATTGACAGACTGGAGATTATTGTAAAAGGCGCAGACCTTATGGATGGCACTCCCATCTATGACATCAAGCCCTATGTGCCCTATGCCGATGCCTTCCCGACCGCAGCTGCCGGCTTCGCCTCCGAGGCGCCTCGGCCGCTGCTGGAGGTGGAGATACCGGAGAACCTTCCCTTTACGGAACAGCAACGCAAATCCTTAAGGCAAATCCTTTCCCTGGATCCCAGGCCAGCGTACCAGGACAGTCCGGAAAGGGAATACGCCATGCCCTTCGATGGGGCGGACGTCCGTTTCCGGGTAATGGACGGGAAAGTGATTGTTACAGATTACAGGCCTTAATCCATGCTGTTTCTGAACTGGGACGGGCTCATGCCCGTCTTTTTCTTGAAGAAACGGGAGAAATAGGACTGGTCCTCCAGGCCGGAGAGCCGGGCCACATCGGCAATGGATACGTTCTTGTCCTTGAGCATCTGCTTGGCCAGGTTCAGCCGGGCAATCTCTATCCAGTCTATGGCCGTGCGGTGCGTGTGGGACTTTACCGTCTTGTTAAGGTAGTTGGGGGTTACCTTCAGGAGGTTGGCGTAGTCCGACACGGAGAGGGTGGCATTGCCCTTCTCAAAAACCATCTGCATGAACTTCTCCGGTATGGCCGCCACCTGTCCTCCTGGACGTAACTGACTGAGTATAAGGTCTATCCCGCACCTCAGCAGGGCTTTGTCGTTGTCTTCCGAAGCCACCAGCATCCGCTTCATAAGCGCCCCCAGGAAAACGGCGTCGTCAAACCAGAAACTCTGGATGACGGGCTCCTGCGTGCGAAGGACGGGATAGGAGGCATCCTTGAGCTCACTGAGGCTGAAACCGCCCATGTATCCCCGGCAGTCTTTGAAATGCTTGATCACGATGGTCTTGTTTTCCGGAACAAGGATCAGCTGTCCTGCTCCCAGCAGGTAATTCTTGTCTTCAATGGAAACCAGTACCTCTCCTTCCAAAAGGAAAGAGTAGGAGAAGACAGGATAGTAGTAGGGCTCAATCTGGTGAGGTTCTGTCTTGCCTTCAACAATCAGTGGATGGATGGTCAGATAGGTTTTCATGGGCTTAGAATTCAACGTCAAATCCAATATTGATGGTAAAGTTCTTCATGGCTTCCGGGCGCTTGTGGGTGAGACGCCAGAAGCAGTCTACCCGCAGGACGCGCAGGATATTTCCAATGCCGATACCGGCCTCTACATAAGGTGTTTCCAGGGAACCCGTACCCTCCGGCAGCAGGAAGGGAGCGTTCTCCCGGTTGGCCGGGGAAAGGGTGCCCCAGGCAAAACGGACGGTGGCTACTTCCCGCAGGTCCAGCTTCTTGATGAGCGGAATCTTGCCCAGGAAGAAGCCGTTGAAGTTATGCTCGTAGTAGCTGAACATCCAGCGGTCCGAGGCGAACTCGTAATAGTCCATACAGGAGAAGGAGCCGATGTCCAGGAAGAAGGTCTGGTTGCCTTCGTGCAGTTTCAGGAGAGTAAAGGGAACAGAACCCTGGATGGCGCCGAAGTTCACGCACATCTTCCCGAAGCCGATGGCCGTGGAGGGGATTCGCCAGTTCACGGTAAGTTCTTCCCGCCAATAGCCTTTGCTGCCGGGCGTTATGCCGCCGAACCCGTGCCGCAGGTTGAGGTTGATGATGGGGAAGATTGTGAAAATGTGGGTCTTGTCAAAGAAGCCCCGGTTCACGCGCTCATCCCAGGCAAAGCGGATGTTGGCCCCTATCTCATTGACCAGGTAACTGTCCTGGATGGTGCCGTCGGGCCGCATCAGGGGCACCAGGTCGTTGCTCCAGAGGCGGGAAGTCCTCCATGTGAGGGTCTGGTCGATGCCGGCGGCCCATTCATGCTCGTATTGGAGTTTGAACTCCCGCACCATGCTCTGGCGGTTCATGAACGAACGGGCCGCCACGGAGGAGAACATATTCTGGGCGGTAAACATTCCCTCACCGCTGCCCAGCTGAACGAAGTCCTTCTTGGCCGAAAGGGTGAGCTTGCGGGTCTTGGCCCGGTTGAATATGAATTCCGTGGCAAAGCTCCACTTGGGCGTCTTGTCCTTGAAGCCATAGGCGAACGTGCCGGAAAAACGCACCTTTTCCGAGAGGTCCCGCATGGTGCGGAAGCCAACTTGCAGGCGCAGTCCTTCCGTATCGTTATGAACTATGGTACGGTCCCAGGGGCCGAAGCCCACACCTATCTCCGGGATCTCGTAATAGCCCACAATCAAGGTGTTGGCCAAAGCGAAGGCCCATTTGTACA
>JAEEQF010000133.1 GCA_016285175.1 Bacteroidales bacterium | reverse complement strand
AAGAGTGGCCGGAGCCACTCTTTTTTCTTAGAGGGCAGGGAACTACTTGCCAGCCAGGCGCTTATACGTGTTCAGGCGCACCTTGGCGAATTCCTCCGTCTTGGACAGGAGTTCATCGGCCTGGTCCGGGAACATCTTGTACAGGGAGGCGAAACGCACCTCGCCCTTGAGGAAGTCCTGGAACTTGCTCCAGTCGGGCTCCTTGCTGTCCAGGGTGAACGGATTCTTGTCCGTGCCTTCCAGGGCAGGGTTGTAGCGGTAGAGGTGCCAGTAGCCGCACTCCACGGCCAGCTTCTCTTCCTTCTGGCTCAGGCCCATGCCGGCCTTGAGGCCATGGTTGATACAAGGGCTGTAGGCGATGATCAGGGACGGGCCGTCGTAGGCCTCGGCCTCCTTGATGGCGTTGAAGTACTGCACGGGGCTGGCACCCATGGCCACCTGGGCCACATAGACATAGCCGTAGGAGATGGCCATCATACCCAGGTCCTTCTTGCGGATCTTCTTGCCGGAAGCCGCGAACTTGGCGATGGCGCCCACCGGGGTGGCCTTGGAGCTCTGGCCGCCGGTGTTGGAGTATACCTCCGTATCCAGCACCAGGATGTTCACGTTCTCGCCGCTGGCCAGCACGTGGTCCAGACCGCCGTAGCCGATATCGTAGGAAGCACCGTCACCGCCGAAGATCCACTGGCTGCGGGCCGGGATGAAGTGCTTGTATTCCAGGAGTTTCTTGCAGTCATCGCAGCCGCATTCCTCGGCCAGCGGGACAATCTTGTCGGCCACCTCGCGGGTAACGGCGGGATCCTTGGGGGCTTCCAGCCACTTGGCGGCGAGGGCCTTGATGTCCTGGCTGCAGCAGTTGCACTCCAGCAGTTGCTTCATGATGTTGGCAACAGTTTCACGGGCGCGGTCCGATCCCAGCTTCATACCCAGGCCGAACTCGCAGAAGTCCTCGAACAGGGAGTTCTGCCAGGCCGGGCCGTGGCCCTGAGCGTTGGTGCAGTACGGGCTGGCCGGGAAGGAAGCGCCGTAGATGGAGGAGCAGCCGGTGGCGTTGGCAATCATCATATGGTCGCCGAACAGCTGGGTGATGGTCTTGATGTTGGGGGTTTCACCGCAGCCTGCGCAGGCGCCGGAGAACTCGAACAGCGGCTGGGCGAACTGGCTGTTCTTCATGTTGGCCTTCTTGTCCACATACTCCTTGTAGCCCACCTTCTTATTAAGGTAGTCGAAGGCTGCCTGGTCTTCCTTGTGCTCAATGTAGGAAACCATGGAGAGGGCCTTGTCCTTGGCCAGGCACACATCCACGCAGTTGCCGCAACCGGTGCAGTCGTCCACGGAGATGGCGATGGCGTACTTGTATTCCTTGAGGTTGGCCTTGCCCTGGGCCAGCTTTACGCCGGCGGGAACCTTGGCGGCCTCTTCTTCGGTGAGCAGGAACGGGCGGATGGCGGCGTGCGGGCACACGAAGGCGCAGGTGTTGCACTGGATACACTTTTCGGCATCCCACTCGGGCACGTTCACGGCCACTCCGCGCTTTTCGAAGGCGGCGGTGCCGGCGGGCATGGTGCCGTCGGCATAAGGCAGGAAGGCGCTCACCGGGAGGGTGTCACCGGCCTGGGCGTTCACCACATCGGCCACGTCCTTGACGAAGGCGGGGGCCAGGCGGTCCTTGTTGGGGTTCTCGAACTTGGCGGTGAGCTTGGCCCACTCGGCGGGAACCTTGATTTCCGTATATTCGCCGCCGCGGTCCACGGCTGCGTAGTTCATGTTCACCACATTTTCGCCCTTCTTGCCGTAGCTCTTCACGATGGCGTCCTTCATGTATTTGACGGCGTCCTCGTAAGGAATGATGCCCGTAATCTTGAAGAAGGCGCTCTGGAGGATGGTGTTGGTGCGTCCGCCCAGGCCGATCTCCGCGGCAATCTTGGTGGCGTTGATGATGAACACGCGGATGTGCTTGCGGCCGATGATGGCCTTCACATTGTCCGGGATGTTCTGGATGGTCTCTTCCTCGTCCCAGAGGCTGTTCAGCAGCAGGGTGCCGCCGTCCTTGATGCCCTTGAGCACATCGTACTTCTTAAGGTACGAAGGCACGTGGCAGGCCACGAAGTCCGGGGTGTTCACCAGGTACGGGGCCTTGATGGGCTGCTGGCCGAAGCGCAGGTGCGAGCACGTGTAGCCGCCGGACTTCTTGGAGTCGTAGTCGAAGTACGCCTGGCTGTAGAGGTCCGTATGCGAGCCGATGATCTTGATGGTGTTCTTGTTGGCGCCCACGGTGCCGTCCGAACCCAGGCCGTAGAACTTGCACTCCGTGGTGCCGGGCTTCACGATGGAGATCTCCGCCTTGATGGGCAGGCTCTTGAAGGTTACGTCGTCCACGATGCCGATGGTGAAGTCCGTCTTGGGCTCCTTGGCGTCCAGGTTGTCGAATACGGCAACGATCTGGGCCGGGGTGGTGTCCTTGGAGGACAGGCCGTAGCGGCCGCCGATGATGAGGACGTTGTCCTTGCCCTGGAAGAGGGCCTTTACGTCCGTGTAGAGGGGCTCTCCCACGGCGCCGGGCTCCTTGGTGCGGTCCAGGACGGCGATGCGGCGGACGCTCTTGGGGAGCACGGAGAAGAAGTACTTCTCGCTGAAAGGCCTGTAGAGGTGGCAGGTGATGAGGCCGAACTTGCGGCCGCGGCCGGCGAGGTAGTCGATGGTTTCCTTGATGGTCTCCGTGACGGAACCCATGGCCACGATGATGTTCTCCGCGGTGGGGTCTCCGTAGTACTCGAAAGGCCGATAGCTGCGGCCGGTGAGCTCCGTGATTTCTCCCATATAGCGGGCCACGATGTCCGGAACTGCATCGTAGAACTGGTTGCGGGTTTCCACGGCCTGGAAGTATACGTCACCGTTCTGGGCGGTACCGCGGGTAACGGGGGCGTCCGGATTGAGGGCGCGCTCGCGGAACTTGGCCAGGGCCTTCTCGCTGATCATATCCTTGAGCTTGTCTTCCGGAAGGGCTTCGATCTTCTGGATCTCATGGGAGGTGCGGAAGCCGTCGAAGAAGTGCAGGAACGGCAGGCTGGCCTTGATGGCGCTCAGATGGGCCACGGCGGCCAGGTCCTGGGCCTCCTGGACGGAACCGGAAGCCAGCATGCAGAAACCGGTCTGGCGGCAGGCCATCACGTCCTGGTGGTCTCCGAAGATGGAGAGGGCGTGGCTGGCCAGGGCGCGGGCGCTCACGTGGAAGACGGTGGGCAGCATTTCGCCGGCGATCTTGTACATGTTGGGGATCATCAGCAGCAGACCCTGCGATGCGGTGAAGGTGGAAGTAAGGGCACCAGCCTGGAGGGAACCATGCACGGCACCGGCGGCGCCGGCTTCGGACTGCATCTCCGTCACTTTCACTGTTTCGCCCCAGAGGTTCTTCTTTCCGTGGGCGGCCCACTCGTCGATGTTCTCTGCCATCGTGGAGGAAGGAGTGATAGGATAGATGGCGGCATGCTCGCTGAACAGATAGGCAATGTTACTGGCGGCATAGTTACCATCACAGGTGATGAATTTCTTTTCGTTTGCCATAATTGTGTTGTGGTTAATATATTGTATTTTATTGGATTCCTTCGATTGTTATATCTTCAGCGGAGGCTATGGGCTTTTCCTCCGCTGAATTGAAGGCCGATGCTCCGGAAAAGCCCATAGCCTCCGCAGGATAATAAGCCGTTACGATACGCTTGACAAGGCCTTGCAGCACGGTGCCGGGGCCTATTTCCAGGAAGCCGGTGATGCCATCGGCCAGCATATTCTCCACGGTCTGGGTCCATTTTACCGGGGAGGTTAGCTGCTGCAGCAGGTTGGCCTTGATGAGCTCCGGATCCTCCGTGGGAAGGGCCGTCACGTTCTGGTAGATGGGGCATTTGGGCTTTTGGAAAGGGGTATCGGCAATGGCCTTAGCCAGCTGCTCTCGGGCGGGTTCCATGAGGGGGGAGTGGAAGGCGCCGCTCACCGGGAGCTTCAGCGCCCGTTTGGCACCGGCGGCCTTGAGCTGCGCGCAGGCTTCGTCCACGGCCGATTCCTCTCCGGAGATGACCACCTGGCCCTTGCTGTTGTAGTTGGCGGGGACCACGCCGGGGATGCCGCTGCAGACGGATTCGATAACCTGGTCCGGCAGGTTGATGATGGCGGCCATGGCACCGGGCTGCCTTTCGCAGCACTGCTGCATGGCCCTGGCCCTTAACGAGACCAGCCTCAGGCCGTCCTCGAAACTGAGGGCGCCGGCGGCGGTGAGGGCGCTGAATTCGCCCAGGGAGTGGCCGGCCACCGCATCCGGAACCTCCTTTACGCAGCACTGGGAGAGCACCACGCTGTGGATGAAAATGGCCGGCTGGGTTACCTTGGTGGCCTTGAGGGCATCGGCATCCTCTCCGAACATGATGTCCGTGATGCGGAAACCCAGGACCTGGTTGGCGCGTTCCATGAGGGCCTTTGCCTCCGGAATGGTTTCGTATATCTCTTTGGCCATGCCCGGAAACTGGGAACCCTGGCCAGGGAAAACGTGTGCTTTTGTCATAGTCCACAAAGATAAGCAAAAAAACCGAAATTTGCCATAGATTAAAGCTACTATTATCTTTTGGTTTTAAACATTTGCAGAAACGCGTAATAATCACTACATTTATCAAATTAACCACATTTTTCTTTCGCATGAGACTCCAAGAAGAAGCCGCGCGCTGCCTGCTGTGCCAGGACGCGCCCTGCACCAAGGCCTGCGGGAAAGGGGACCCGGCAAGGGCCGTCCGCGCCGTCCGTTTTGATAATGCCTCCCTGGCCTCCCGATGGCTGGAAGGCTGTTCCCAGGAAGACCTCGCCCGGGCGGAGGAGGCCTG
>JAEEQF010000021.1 GCA_016285175.1 Bacteroidales bacterium | reverse complement strand
ACACGGGCTCTCCCAGATAATAGCGGGGGTCGTAGCGCGATTCCTGGTCTCCTATGGCATAGCCGTGCTGGGTTTCCGGATTCCAGAAACTATTGTTCACCAGTCCATTATGGTCCGGGACAAGGCCCGTTGCCATGGTATAGTGATTGGGGAAGGTGGAAGAGGGGAAGGACGGTTCCATCCGCGCCTTCACTCCCACCGTGGCCAGCGAGTCAAAAAAGGGCATGTCGTAGTAGTCCGGATAGTCCCATCGGTTTCCGTCCAAAGAAATGAGAACCGTATAATGGTCCTGTCTGCACTGGCACGACACAGCCAGCAGGCCGACCAGCAAAAGGCGGGAGGTAAATCTCATAGGGTCAATATACTGTGCTTGTGCAAAGATACAAAAAAATCTGCCCGCAGGATGAGCTGCGGGCAGATGATTTATAGCAGTGTGCTATCTCTTAGAAGCGGAAAGAAACACCAGCGGTAACGGTGGGGCTGTAGGCAGCGTAACCAACCTGTGCGGTGAAAGCCATGCTGTCGCTGAAGGAGAAGTGCATACCCACGAACTCGTTGGAATAGAAGCCGCGATAGCTATAGTAGCTACCAAAGTCGTGATAGTAACCGGCGGCGAAACCTACGTGAACCTCAAATTTCTCCGTGATGTTGAGACCGTAAGTTACACGGGGAGCGGCGCTGAGGGTCTTCCAATACTTGTTGGCCTCGAAGCCCACCTGACCACCAATGGTGAAGTGACCTTTCCACCAGCTGTCCACCAGTACATAGTCGAATGCACCGATGCCACCGAAAGCGAGGTGGCCATAGAACGGGTCGATACCGCCCAGGACGGAGGCTACCATGGTGCCCTTGGACCACTGATCCTCGATAGCGTTAGCCTTGACGGCCATGCTCATGCCAATGATGGCAACGGCAAGAATAGCAATGATTTTTTTCATAATAAAGTTAGTTGTTAAATGGTTTGTACACTATTTTTTAATACCTTACTTGCTGAAAAACTTTGTAAAAGTAGCTATTTCTTTCATAAAAACCAAATTTCCCCCTATTAAACCGCTCCAAAGTTGTATCTTTGGGAAAACTAACGATATGCGTAGATTATTCTTCTCCCTGCTGGGCCTTTTGGCTCTCCTGGCCTGCTCCCGTCACACGGAACCCGCCACCGGCGTGAGTGAGCCGGACCTGGGCTGGCTGTTCCTGGGCAAGGCCCCCTATACCTTAATTACCAAAGTAGAGGCCGCTCCCGGGCCGGCCAGTTTCCATCTGGTGAAAGACCTTTCCCTGATGGATGAGAAGCCGGAAGTAATCCTGAATCAGCAGATTACTATTGCGCCGGACAGCACGCTCAAAATCAAGCTGGGTGCGCTGGAGCCCGGTTTTTACCAGGTGCGCATCAGGGATTCCGTCCGCTTCAACATAGGCGTCCGGCCCGACAAGGTCCTTTCTCCCTCCGACGCCCAGCCGGACTTCGATGCCTTCTGGACGCAGACGCTCACGGAGTTATCGGCCATCCCCCTGGAGCCGGAATACACGCTGATGCCGGAGTACTCCAACGATCTTCGCACCTGCTACCAGGTCCGGTATACCTCCTTGGGCGGCGCCGTGGCGGGCGGCATCGTTTCCATCCCCGTGGCCGAGGGGAAGTATCCCGTGCACATCCAGTACATGGGTTATGGCGCAGAGCCCTATTATTTTGACCCTTCCGCTGCGCCGGCGCAGATAGACTTCCTGGTGAGCGTGAGGGACCAGGGCATCTTCAAAAACGGCCAGGACCGCTGGATAGACCGTGGCCTCTCCAGCAAGGAGACCTTCTATTATAGAGGCGCGTTCGCCGATGTAAAGCGCGCCGTGGATTTTGCCGCCTCCATGGAAAAGGCCGATCCGGAGCGCCTGGTGGCTTCGGGCGAAAGCCAGGGCGGCGCCTTCACCTTTATATCGGCCGCGCTGGACAGCCGCATCAAGGCCATCGCTCCCGCCGTTCCTTTCCTGGGCGATTACCGGGACTATGCCCGCATAGTGTGGTGGCCCGTGCACGAGGTGCTGGAAACCTCCGATGCCGAAGGCCTGGACCGGGAGGAACTGTTCACCATGCTGTCCTATTTCGATGTAAAGAATTTCGCTTCCCGGATCAACTGTCCCGTCTATATGGCTTTCGGCCTGCAGGATCCCACCTGCCCGCCGCATACCAATTTTTCCATCTATAACAATTTAGGCACGGAGGAAAGGCGCTTCTTCTGTGTCCCCACCTGCGGCCACGCCATGTGGCAGGAAACTTCCTGGAGCGCGGAAAGGGCGGCTTTTTTGTCCCCGTGGTTAAACTAAAAGGCCCTTTAGGTGTCTAAGGTGATGTTTGAGATGGTTAAAACCTTTTAAATTGTGTCACATATGAAAAAGATTTTTGTTTGGGCAGCGGCAGCCATGATGCTGTGCGCCGCCAATCTGCAGGCCCAGCCCGGCGGCTATCCCGGCGGCGGTTATCCCGGTGGCGGATACCCTGGCGGTAACGGGCAGGCCCCCCAGTTCCAGATGCCGGAACAGGTGACCGACAGCGCCTACATTGCCAACAAGATCAATTACCTTATTGACAACTACGACATCACCGTAGAGCAGGAGGAGAAGATCCGGCCCATCCTGGAAAGCCTGGTTTCCCGCCTGAATATGAAGATGCCTTCCTTCGGTGAACAGGATGGTGAGCGCCCGGACTTCCAGAATATGACCGAAGCCCAGCGCCGGGAAATGTTCACTCAGATGCAGGAGCGTATGCAGCAGATGGAAGAGCTCCGGCAAGACCGCAACAAGGCCCAGAAGGAATTTGACAAGGCCATGAAAGACATCCTGGACAAGGATCAGTACAAGGCCTATAACAAAGACCGTAAACGGGAAGACCGCGAACGTCAGGCCCGTGAGCGCCAGTATCAGGGCGGTATGGGCGGCCCTGGCGGCGGCTTCGGAGGTCCCGGCGGCGGCATGGGTGGCCCTGGTGGCGGCTTCGGCGGCCCCGGCGGCGGCTTTGGCGGCCCTGGCGGATTCTGATTTTTTCAGCCTGAAACGGTTCGGCGGCAAAAAGCGATTTTTGCTGCCGAACTTCGTTTTTGAGGCGTTTGACCGGGCCGAAAAGCTGTTCCGACAAATTGTCCCCTCGATGGGACATTTTGTCCTTGCGAAGGGTGGGACATTTTGTTTTGAATCATTATCTTTGTCATGCATAAACCACGCAAATAGCCAATACAGGTGATTCTAAGCCACATTATATTAAGCTTAACCGCCCTTTTCGCCGCTGCCGTCTCCTCTATTCCGGCAGACTCCCTTTATACGGTGGAGCGGGCCATGGCCCATTATCAGACGGAACCGGAGCGTTCCCTGGAACTGATAGACTCGGCCCTCATAGTGGGTAATATTTCGCCGGCCCGGGCCGTCTATCTCCGTGGTTGCATATACTTGTTGGACGACACAAAGCGGAAAGAACTGCCGCTTCAGATAGAACCCGTGCTGGAGGATCCCCAGACCAGCCCCCGGGATTTCCTCCTGTTAAAGGAACTCCTCCATAATTATTATGTGCAGGCCGATGTGCTGCCGGAGCGTTCCCGCCTTGCCCAGGAGCTCGCCTCCATCTATCACGAGAAGGGAGATCTGGCCGATGAGCTGCGCATGCGGGTGGACGAAGCCGATGTGCTCATCAGCCTGGGACAGGCCGATGAGGGCGTCCCCATGATCAACGAGGCCATAGAAGGACTCTCCGCCATCAAGACCCGGGATGCGCTGGACGGCTTCCTGGATGCCCACAAGGCCCTTATCCACTATTATCAGGACTGTAACAACCCCGCTGCCATGGTGGCCTCCGCCTCGGCCATGCTCAACGGCGTGAGCGACTATGAGGAACATCCGGAGAACTACGGGGATGCTCCTTCGGATCGACGGGACCAGTTTATAGACTTTAAGAAGGCGGCCGCCTACTCCTATCTGGCGCTGGGGCATGCGATGAGCGGCAATCTGGCCGAAGCCCGCCGCAACGCGCAGAAATTTGAAACCACCAGCAGCAGCAAGGTCCTTTCCCGGCGCAGGGTCATCGCATCGGCCTATCTGGCCATGGGCGACTATGACAGGATGCAGAAAGATCTGGATGCCTTCTGTGAGAGCTGGGGGACCGATACCCTTCACGTGAACTATGCGGAGGTGCTCAAGATGCGGTCCGAATATGCCCGGCTCCGCGGCCAGTACCGGGAAAGCCTTGAGTACCTTCATCGTCACAATAAGCTTAGGATAGCGCTCCAAAGCCAGAAGGCCCGTTCCGACGCCGCCCAGTACGCCACCCTCTACAAGGTGCAGGAAGAAGCTCTGGCCCGCAGGGATGCCGAAAAGAAACTGGCCCGGCAGAAAGCCATCCTCATGATCGCCATCATTATCTTGCTGGCCCTGCTGGCCCTCTTTGTCTTCAATGCCTGTCAGCGGCGGGAGATGAAAAAGAAAAACAAGGTCCTCTCGGAACAGATTGCCCAGACCCTTATGTATAAGGAACGCGCGGCGGAAATCCTGGCCGCGTCGGAGGAAGCCAGGCGGCACAGCCTGGAATCCCTGGACGCATCGGAGCTCTACAACTTCCTCTCCGAAGCCATCGTACAGGAGCGCATGTTCCTGGATCCGCGCTTCTCCAGACAGGTGCTGGTAGATAAATACGGCATTTCCAAGGACCGGGTGGGCGCAGCGTTCTCATCGGCCGGCACCTCCCTTCCTGCCTTTGTGGCCGACTGTCGCCTGGACCTTGCCTGCAAGCTGCTTACAGAAACGCCCGAAACCAATATTGAAGATATCGCCCAGGCATCCGGCTTCACTTCCCGCCGGAGCTTCGCCCGGACCTTTGCCCAGAAATTTGCACTCAGTCCTTCCGAATACCGGGAGAGCAGAAAAAGAATATAAATAACCTCATTTATTTCCTAATCATTTAACTAACCATTTAATTCTATGCTTAAAAGACTGATTAAAGCTGTGATTGTCTCCGTGATATTCACCGCTGTGTGCGGGGGAACACAAGCCCTTGCGCAGAATCGTACCGTCAAAGGCACTGTAGTCGATATCGGCGGACAACCGGTTATCGGCGCAGCAGTCACGGTGGTGGGCAACACGAAGATTGGTACGGCCACCGACCTGGACGGTGCCTTTACCCTGAGCATTCCCTCGGGCGCCAATCTCCTGGTGGAAAGCATCGGCTATGTTAGCCAGACTATCACCGTGGGTAACCAGACCACTTTCAACATCGTTTTGGAAGAGGACAACGAGATGCTGGAAGAGACGGTTGTCGTGGGTTACGGTGTCCAGCGTAAGAGTGACCTCACCGGTTCCGTAGCATCGGTCCGTGAGGCCGAACTGGCCAACCGTTCCACCTCGGACGCCGCAGCCGCCCTGCAGGGCAAGGCCGCCGGTGTGCAGATTTTCAACGACTCCGGTGCACCTGGTGAGGGTTCTTCCATCCGCGTCCGCGGTATCTCCTCCAACAGCGGCTCCGGCCTGGGACCGCTCCTGATCGTGGACGGCCTTAAGGTGGACAAGATCGACTACCTGGATCCTTCCATGATCGAGTCCATGGAGGTGTTGAAGGATGCGGCATCGGCTGCCATCTACGGTGCGCAGGCCGGCAACGGCGTTGTGCTCATCACCACCAAGAACGGCTCCAAGACCAAGGACAAGGACGGCAACATCTTCTACAACTACAAGATTACGCTGGCTCAGCTGGGTCACCATGCCCAGGTGATGAACGCCCTGCAGTACATTGACTGGCAGCAGCAGGCCGGCCAGCAGCCCGACACCGAGACCATGATCGCCACCGGCGTATGGGACGGCGTGACGGACACCAACTGGGCCGACGTCCTGTACGGGACCGGTATCACCCACAGCCACACCGTGGGCGCCCAGGGCGGTAACGACCGCGGCTCCTACTTCCTGTCCCTCAACTATGTGGACGAAGACGGTATGGCCCGTGGAAATACCGATACTTTCAAGCGTTTCACCGCTCAGATCAATGCCGACTACAAGATCAAGTCCTGGTTCACCGTGGGTACCAACACCTCCATCGAACGCCGTGAACAGCAGAAGATCGGTGAGCATTCCGAGTATGCCGGCAGCAGCGCCGGTCTGCTGGGTACCCTCATCATCGACCCGCTCACTCCCGTTTATTTCGAGTCCTACGATGAACTGCCCCTGGGCATGAAGGACGCCATCGACGCCGGTAAGCAGAAAGTGTACGGTCCGGCAGAGCATCCGGGTTGGTACTATGCCGTATCCAAGATCCTGGAAGGTGACGGTGTGAACCCGCTCATCTACCGTGACCGCAACCAGAAGAAGGAAGAGGGCTGGCAGGTACGCGGTACCGTGTACGCCAACTTCACCCCGTTCAAGGGCTTCGTATTCACCTCCCGTCTGGGCTACCGCATCAAGCAGTCCTACGACAGCAATTTCGAGGAGCCGTTCTATGCGAATGCCAAGAACTATTCCGCAGTCTATAAGATCAGCGCAACGTCTTCTCAGAGTTACTACTATCAGTGGGAGAACTTCGCCAACTATAATGTGACCCTGGGCAAGAAGCACGCTATCGGCGCCATGGCCGGTATGTCCTATACCTTCAACGACAGCCGCAGCGTGGGTGGCAGCCTGGAAGGTGAAGATCCGCTGAAGGGCTATGCCGAGAACTTCCGTTACCTCACCCAGGACAACGGTTCCGGCACCAAGGGCATCTCCGGCGGTTCCCCCAGCCAGAGCTCGCAGATCTCCTATTTCGGCCGTCTCACTTACACCTTCGACAGCCGCTATAGCCTGCAGACTAACTTCCGTGCCGATGCTTTCGACTCCTCCAAGCTGTCCCCGAAGAACCGTTGGGGCTACTTCCCTTCGGTATCGGCCGGTTGGACGGTGTCCAATGAAAGCTTCATCAAGGACAACATCAGCCGTGACATCCTGAGCTTCCTGAAGTTCCGCGCTTCCTGGGGTATCAACGGTAACATCTCCGTGCTGTCCGGCTATCCTTATTCCACCTCCATCTCCTATAACAGCCAGAAGTATCAGTACGGCGAGGACAACACCCTCTCGCTGGGTTCCCAGCCGGACGGCCTGGCCAATCCGGACCTGACCTGGGAAACTTCCAAGCAGACGGATGTGGGTATGGACCTGCGCCTGTTCAACAACCGCCTCACCCTGGGTGTGGACTGGTATAACAAGGACACGGAAGGCCTGCTGGTGAACATCTCCCCGGTGGCTGAAGTGGGTATCTCCTCCACCACGGTGAATGCCGGTTCCGTGAACAACCACGGTTGGGAATTCGAGCTGGGCTGGCAGGACAACATCGGCGACTTCCACTACAGCATCAACGGCAACCTGTCCACCCTCAAGAACAAGGTCACCTATCTGGAGCCCACTGTCGGCTACCAGAAGGGTTCCAGCTTCGGTAACATGAAATTCTACACCAGGTTCCAGGAAGGCTACCCGGTGTGGTACTTCCACGGCTACCAGTACGCTGGTATCAACGCGGAGGACGGCAAGGCCCTGTACTATACCGCTCCGGACGAGAACGGCGTAGTTTCCACCACCACCGCTCCCGTGGATGCCGATATGGGCTACATGGGCAGTGCCCTCCCCAGTCTCTCCTACGGTCTCACCATCCATATGGACTGGAAGGGTCTTGACTTCACCCTCTTCGGCACCGGTGCCGCCGGCCATCAGCTGATGCCTTGCGTGTACCGTGTGGACCACATGAACATCAACGCTCTCACCTATTTCTATGAGGAATCCGGCAAGTCCATCCCCAAGATTGAGAATATGTGGAACAGCAAGGAATTCTGGAGCTCCTCCGCCGTTGTGTTCAAGGGCGACTACTTCAAGATCAAGCAGATCCAGTTGGGTTACACCCTGCCTAAGAAGTGGCTCAAGAAGATCTTCATCAGCGACCTGCGCGTCTTTGCCTCCATGGACGACTGGTTCGTGTTCACCAAGTATCCCGGCTTCGACCCGGAGACTGCTTCCACCGGCTCCACCAGTGGTATGGGTCTGGACAAGGGTTCTTACCCGAACGCCAAGAAACTCATGTTCGGTGTCAACCTCACCTTCTAATCTGACGACATTATGAAAAAGTATATCATTTTGGGTTTATCTGCTGCACTGGCGGTGCTCACCACCACTTCGTGCAACCCGGAACTTCTGGACATCCAGCAGAAAGGCGTAATCGCCTATGAGGATTTCTACAAGACCGACGAGGATGCCCAGTCGGCCATGACGGCGGCTTACACCTCATTCATCGGCATATTCAGCGCACAGGGCAGTAACAACCCGGCTTGGAACGTGGTTGTGAACGCCTGCGGCGACGAGCTCTATTGGGGCGGCGGTAAAAAGGATGGTTCCAGCTCCGGTGCACAGGACATGAACGAGTTCCGTAACACCTACGACAGCACCATCCCCCACATCCGCGTTATCTATAAAGGCCTGTATTCGCTTATCTACAAGTGCAACCTGGTCATTGACAATTTCTGGGGCGAGGACGGCGAACTGTGCGATTCTGACGTTAAGAAGAGATGCGTGGCCGAGGCCCGCACGCTTCGCGCCTGGGCACACTTTACCGCTGCCGTCTTCTGGGGCACCCCGCCGCTGGTGGAGCATGTGCTTGCCGGTGACGCCCGTCCCACCAACTGCGACCATCAGGTCCTGATGGACTGGTGCATCAAGGAGTTCAAGGAAGCCATCCCCAATCTTGAATCCCGCAAGGGCAAGAACGACAAGGCCGGCACCTTCAAAGTCACTTCGGGTGCTGCTTACGCCTTCCTGGGCAAGGCCCAGGTCTTCAACAAGGACTGGGCTGGCGCCAAGGAAAGCCTCAAGAAGGTCATCGACTCCGGTAACTACGACCTGGTTCCCACCGAAAAGATCTGGGAGATGTTCCACATGGCCGGCGACGGCAACGAGGAGAAGATCCTGGAAGGTAATTTCGTAGATAACGAAAATATCAGCAAGTACTCCTTTGCCCAGTATCACTATCAGCGCAATCAGGCCCTGTTCCTCCGTAACATCAAGAAGTATCCTTCCGTGCTCATCCAGGCCGGTGACGGCTGGGGCAACAACGTAAGTCCCACCAAGCCGTTCATGGACGCCATCATGGCCCACGAGCCCAATTCGGCCCGCCGCAAGGCCTGGTTCGTTTCCTATGAAGAGTTCCTCACCGAATACGAATACCCGCTGGAGGCCTCTGAGGCGAGCGTACCCGACGAAAACGGCAAGAAGGTCAAAGTGCAGTACAAGGCCGATGCCGATATGACCACTGAGGAGAAGCTGAAGGACTTCCGCCGCGGCCTCAACTGCGAGAAGTACGACGAGACCTACGCCAACTATGGTTACTACTTCCTGAAGTTCCTGCCCTGGCAGTCGGATCTGATTCAGAACAGCTCTACTGTCACGCAGGAGAATCGCCTCGTCATGCGTTACGCGGAGGTCCTGCTGCTTTATGCCGAGGCTTGCGCCATGACCAACGATCCCGATGGCCTGAAGTACCTGAACATGGTGGCAAAACGTGCCGGTGCTCCCGAGTATTCCAGCCTCACCATGGAGAACGTGAAGCAGGAGAAATGGTTCGAGATGGCCTGGGAAGGCACCCGCTTCTGGGATCTGGTCCGCTGGGGTGACGCCCCCAAGGTCCTGGCATTCAAGGCCCACGACGAGACCCCTTATCTCCACGATGAGTTCTATGTACATGGTTCCAAGGGCAAGAAGACGTCCGGTAAACCGCACAAGGCCCACATCTACTTCCACGATGACGGATGGGCGGCCAAGGGCGGCGGCTGGGTAAGCGGCAAGCACGAACTGCTTCCTTTCCCGTACGACGTTATCCAGCTCAATCCCTGGAATGAAGAAAAAGGCGAAGGCCTCAAACAGAATCCCGGTTGGGAATAGATATGAGATTGGTTAATTGTTTTTGATGGCAGGGGCCGGCCCGTGAGGGTCGGCCCTTTGTGTTGTTATGGTTTTTTTCTTACTTTTGTAAAGGAAAACCACTATAACCATGATACGCAAAAAACTCTTCCTTGCCCTGGCGGCGCTAGTCCTCTGTCTGAGTGCAAAAGCGCAGCAGCCGGACCCCAATTTCTTCATTTATCTTTGCTTCGGCCAGTCCAACATGGAGGCGGGCGCCCGTCCGGCCCCGCAGGACGAGGGTTTCAACGACCCCCGGTTCCAATTCATGGCGGCCGTGGACATGCCCCGTTTCGGTCGTGAGCGGAATCACTGGTACACGGCCGTTCCGCCCATCTGCCGGGAAACCAACAATATGGGCCCGGTGGATTTCTTCGGCCGGAAGATGATAGAAGAACTGCCCACCTGTTACAGAGTGGGAGTGATCAACGTTTCCGTTGCCGGCGCCAAGCTGGAGCTCTGGGACAAGGACGCCTGTGCGGATTATCTGGCCATGGAGGCGGCCGATCCCTCCCGCGGCTGGCTGGTGAACATGGCCAAGGAGTACGGCATGAATCCCTACCAGCGCCTGATGGAGACCGCCCGCGAGGCGCAGAAGTACGGTGTAATCAAAGGCATGCTCCTGCACCAGGGAGAATCCAACCCGGACGACCCCCAGTGGCCGGGCCGCGTGAAGAAGATCCACGACGACCTCTGTGCCGACCTGGGCCTGGATCCCGCGGAAATCCCGCTCCTGGCCGGCGAGCTCAAGTATGCCGAACAGGACGGCATCTGCTCTGCCTTCAACCAGGTGGTGCTCCCGCACCTGCCGGAGGTGATGCCCAACGCCTATGTGATATCGGCCCTGGGCTGCGAAAGCACGGGGGACCAGTTCCATTTCAGCACGGAAGGCATGCGCCTGATGGGTTACCGCATGGCCTGGAAGATGCTGGAGCTGCAGGGTTTCAGGGATGTGGAGAAGCGCACCCTCACCCTGCATCCGGACAAGCTGGGGATAGAGATCAGCCCCACCCTTTCCGGCATTTTCTTCGAGGACATCAACCAGAGCGTGGACGGCGGCATCTGCGCCCAGCTCATCCAGAACAACTCCTTCCAGGCCTATAATGTGCCGGAAGCCCCCGGCCCCAACGAATTCTCCCAGAGTGACACCACCTTCTTCGGCTGGACGGTAATCCGCAAAGAGGGCGCCAAAGGTACCGCCCGCGCCGTGGCCGACAAGCCGCTGGTCCCCGGGCTCAAGCGCTATTATGATTTCGACCCCAACGACAAGTACGACGACGAGCTCCGCTACGCCCAGTACAGCGTGCGCTTCGACATCCAGGATCCCGGTGCCGGCTTCGGCATAGCGGCCAACGGATACGGCATCTCCGAGTACAAGCGCGGCCCCGGCCAGTTGTACTCCAACAACACGCAGGTAGCCTCCATCCCCGCCAAGGAAGGCGTCAGTTATGACCTGGGCCTGTACCTGCAGGGTCCCAAGTACAAGGGCTCCATCTCCGTGTACCTGGAAGACGCCCAGGGCCAGCCCAACTCCAACGTAATCACCATCTCCAAGCTGGGCAAGAAATGGCAGCAGTACACCGGCATCCTCAAGGCCGAACGCAGCGTGGACAGCCGCCTGGCCATCGTGGCCGATAAGAAGGGCACCTTCTGGCTGGACTTCGTAACCCTGGTCCCGGAAGCCTCCGAGCTCTGGAAGGACGGCAAGTACGGTCCCTTCCGCAAGGACCTCCTGGAGGCGCTGGAAGACCTCCATCCCACCTTCATGCGCTTCCCGGGCGGCTGCGCCAGTGAAGGCACCAACTACTTCGGCCAGGTGTTCTGGAAGAACTCCATCGGCCCGCGGGAAGAGCGGGTGGGCTTCCGCAACCACTGGGCCTACTGGACTTCGCAGTACATCGGCTTCTACGAGTATCTTCTCATGGCCGAGGGCCTGGGCGCCACGCCGCTGCCGGTGCTGAACAACGGCGTCACCTGCCAGTTCGCGGGCCATCAGTACATCGCTCCGCTGGACACCCAGGCCGACAGAGACCGCTTCTACGCCATCTTCGTGAAAGATGCCTTGGACTTCATCGAGTTCTGCAATGGCGACATTACCACCGAATGGGGCGCCAAACGGGCCCAAATGGGCCATCCGGCACCCTTCAATCTCAAGTATCTGGGCATCGGCAACGAGAACCAGGGCCCGGAGTTCTGGGAGCGCTTCGACATCATGTACAAGGCCATCAAGGAAAAGCATCCGGAGATTGTGATCGTTTCCACTGCCGGCGCGGCTGATGCGGGACGGGAATTCAACAACAACATGGCCCAGATCGACGCCAAGTATCCGGATACCATTGTGGACGAGCACTATTACAAGGGCGACGACTGGTTCTACTCCAACCGGGACCGCTACAACCCCGGCAAGGAGCGCGGCGCCGAGGGCCACACCTACGACCGCAGCAAGCCCACCCGCGTATTCGTGGGCGAATTCGCCAACAACCGCGCCAACAACGCCTATTCATCGGCCATGGCCGAGGCGGCCTACTGGACCGGCCTGGAGCGCAATTCGGATATGGTGGTGATGGCCGCCTATGCCCCGCTCTTCTGCAAGAAAGGCTTCAACAAGTGGGACTCCAACCTCATCTGGTTTGACAACCGCGGCATGTGGCGTTCCACCAACTACTATTACCAGAAGCTCTTCTCCGTGGCCGGCAACCGCGCCTTCGAAATGTCGGAAGCCATGGACGGGGATGAGGCCGATGACACTTTCTACTCTTCTCCCACCATAGACACAAAGACCGGTGAAATCTTTGTCAAGATGGTGAATGCGGAAGATGAGGACAAGGTCTTTACGGTGAATATCGGCAATTCCGTACGCTACGAGGCTTCGCTGGAGTTTGTTTCCTCGCACGACACCTCCGTCAAGAACCAGGGCAGCCAGAACTACTATTCCAGCCATCCGGACTATGCGGCTCCCGCCGCCGGTCCCCGCGCGGGAGAACGTCCCGGCCTGGTGAATATGGCCTTCCGCTTCGGCCGCCGCGTCAAGTACAATGACGTAGTTGTCCCGCACACCAAGACCATCGGCCCCGTACAGGACCATTTCGACTTCCTCCTCCCGGAAAACGCCATCGCCGTCCTGCGGCTGAAACCCGTCAAATAAGCGTGTAACTAAAACCAGAATACCATGAAGAAAATCCTTTTTGGAGTATTGACCGGCCTCGTTCTTCTGGGGGCAGGCATAGCGTGCAAGCAGCTTGCCGTACTCCAGCGCCCGGAAGGACCGTGCGACGTGTATGAACGCGGCGGAGCACCCTGCGTGGCTGCCCACAGTACCACCCGTGCCCTCTATGCCGCCTACAACGGCCCCCTGTACCAGATCATGCGCCAGTCGGACGGCAAGACCCTGGATATCGGCGTGGTGAAGGCCAGCGCCACGGACCCCGGCGGTTATGCCGATGCGTCCGCCCAAGATGCCTTCTGTAAGGATACATACTGCTGGATTACGGTGCTGTACGACCAGTCCGGCAAGGGCAATCACCTGTACCAGGCCCCGCGCGGCGGCTTCAGCGGCCCCGCCATGGGTGGCTACAACAACGTTCCGCTGGCCGACTGGGCCCCGGTGAACGTGATGGGCCACAAGGTGTATGGCGTCTTCATCGCCCCGGGCATGGGCATGCGCCTGAACGACCCCACCGGCACTGCCGTGGACGACCAGGCCGAAGGCCAGTACTGGGTGATCAGCGGCCACCATTACAACTCCGGCTGCTGCTTCGACTACGGCAATGCGGAGACCGACAGCCGGGACGACGGTGACGGCACCATGGAGACCACCTACTTCGGCAACCAGCCGGCCTGGTATCACGGCGACCCGCCGGGTCCCTGGATCATGACGGACCAGGAGAACAATCTGGTGGGCTGCGTGAACGAAGATCCCAACGACAAGTTCTGCGAAGGCCTGGAAACCATCACCTGGCGCTTTGTGACGGCCACGGCCGACGGGGAACCCCACCACTGGCGCTCCATGGGCGGAAACGCCCAGGAAGGGGATTTAAAGGTCTATTATGATGGTGGCCGTATCCGCAATCCCCGCAACAGTTACGACCCTATGCGCAAGCAGGGCGCCATCCTGCTGGGTAACGGCGGAGACAACAGCAACGGCTCTTCCGGCACCTTCTACGAGGGCGCCATGACCGCCGCCGGTACCTTCCCCACGGAGGCGCTGAACCAGGAAGTACAGGCCAATGTGGTGGCGGCCCGCTACCGCGTGGCCACCGTGGAGGTGTTCCCGTCCCTGAATGACGGCCGTCCGTCCAATGTGCAGACCTTCACTCCCGGCGCCACCGCCAAGACCGTGGTCCGCTTCGTGAACACCACCGACGGGTCCATCGAAGGCCTTACCCTGGAGCTGAAGGCCCCCAAGGGCTGGAAAGCATCGGCCTCCCAGGCCGTTCCCTACACGGTAGAACCCGGCCAGACCGTGGTGGCGGAATTTGACGTCACCGCCGGCGGCGCCTCCTTCAACGGAGACGTGGAGGCTGTGGCTTCCTGGCAGGGGAACAAGGAGACCGGCCGGCTCAAGGTGCGCAGTACGGAACCCGTGAAGATTAACGAGTTCAGCATCTCCGACGGCTTCATTGAGTTGTACAACGCTTCCAACAAGGAAGTGGACCTCTCCGGCTGGACCGTGCGTGAACACGCCGCCAACATCCCTTATTTTTCCGATATTAAGATCCCGTCCGGCACCAAACTGGCGCCCAATGCCTATTATCTGCTGGGCATGGCCGGTTCCGGCCTGGCCGTGGATGCCGCCAAGGGCGATGCCACCATCTATGTGCGCAGTGTGGAAGGTATCAAGGCGGGCGATGAAATCCTGGTAGGCGGCGAGAAGCGCACCGTGAAGGCGGTGAACGCTCCCGCTCCCGCCCCGGCGGCCCCGATGGCCGGTCCTTTCGGCCGCGGCATGCAGCCTGCAGGCACCCCCACTACGGTCTGGCAGCCTCTGCCGGGCGGTCATGGCATTGAGATTCCCGTGGGCTCCACCAACATCCCCGTCACTTCCGTGGCGCATTTCAAGGTGGGGGACAAGATGGCCATCGGCTATGGGACGGACCGTCCCGCTGTGTCCAACAAGATGGAGAAATACGAGGTTGTCACCGTCACCGCCGTGGGCAAGGCGGGCACCCAGGGCTATCTGTCCATGGACGCCAAGCCCGGCGATACCAACATCAAGGTGTCCTCCGTGGAGAACATCTCCGTGGGCGACAAGATCCGCCTGGACATTGCCAGCGAGGGCCACGGCATTGAGACCGTGACGGTTACCAAGGTGGGAACCGCATCGGCCCGCAACACCCTCAACGGCCCGCTGGGGCCGGATGAGGACCCGGGTACAGGCCTGGACATTGCCGAGCCGCTCAAGTTCAACCATGCCTCCAACATGCCGTACAGCGTGAACGGAACGGGTATCACCTTCGAACCCGCCACCAAGCACGCCCATTACAGCAATGAGCCGGTGCTGGCGCTCTGCTTCAGCCTGGAGCTGGACAGTCCGCTCTCGGCCGCCCATCCCATCAATGAGGCCGTTGTGGCCGGTACGGGCGGTTATCGCGGCGCAGTCCCGGCCGATCTGGTCTTCGGCGGTCCTGCCCTTTCCGACGCCGGCGGCAACATCACCCTCCGCGATGCCAAGGGTAACATTGCCGATGCCCTCAACTTCGGCCTGGTGACGGATCCCTGGCTTTCCGAGGGTTATCAGGCCGATTCCGGTCTGGACGAACCCGGCAACTTTGTTCCTGCTCCCGCGGCCGGCCGCCGCTTCGGCTTTGGCGGCGGCGTGCAGCCGCAGCCTGCATCCCTGAGCGCCGGACGTTTCCCGGATGGGGCCGACCAGGACGACAACAAGGCCGACTTCCGCGTTCAGCGGGCGATGAATCTGCAGATGCCTGCCGGTCCTGGTGTGACCAATCTCAAGCTCTCCTCCGTGGAGGGTCTCGTGGAAGGCGGACAAATCGTTGTAGGCAATTCAGAAATTCTGACTGTTGCGAAGATTGGGACACCCGGTGCCACGCTCCTGAGGGGCAATTCCGGTGCTGGAGCGAAAACGATAGTCGTTGCTTCTGCACAGAATTTCGTCCCCGGCCAGGATGTGCTGGTGGGTGATGAATTGGCGGTTGTCTCCGAGGTGATTATTCCGCGTGGCTGGTGGATGCCGCGGGAGCAGCAGGAGAACAAGCTGGTGCTGGCGGCTCCGCTTCGCAAGGCCCACAAGGTGGGCGAGCCCGTCGCGGGCACGGGCGTGACGCTGTCTACCCCGCTCCAGGCCGCCTATCCGGCGGGTGCTGCCGTGTCTTCGGCCAAGCCGACGCCCGGCGCCGCCAACCAGTATTAGTCTTATGACCCTGCACAGGTTCAAGGCCTGGACGCTGGCCCTGTGTACAGGGTGCCTGCTGCTCGCCGGATGGATGGTATACCATGCCCTGTCCGGCGGGCCCATGGCAGGCTGCGGCGCGGGCAGCGGCTGCGACACCGTCATGAACAGCCCCTGGGCCTATACACTGGGGCTTATTCCGGTGAGTCTGCCGGCCGTGGTGGTGTACCTCCTGCTGATCCTGTGTATAGCCTTTTGGGGCTCAGACGCCTCCCTGGACCGTTTCCTGCGGCCTTTCATGCTGTTTCTGAGCGGCTGCATCGTGGGTGCCGCCCTCTGGTTCTGCTGGCTGCAGGTGGGCGTTCTCCATGCCTTCTGCAAATACTGCACGGGCCTCCATCTTCTGGGCTGCGCCGCAGCAGGCCTCATCCTCTTCTGTCATCCTGAGCGAAGCGAAGGATCTCCCCGCTGGCCCCCTCTCCTGGCCGGCCTGGCAGCCGCCGCAGTCTTTGCCGTGGTACAGTTGTACACCAGACCGGTGGTCTATGACACCGGCCGCACAGAAGCGGAGCTACCGGCCTTTGAAGAGGGGGAAGTTCCTGTCATTCTGAGCGACAGCGAAGAATCTCTCACCCTCCTGTTCGATTTCCAGTGCTCCCACTGCCGGCGCCTACACCGGCTGCTTTCGGAACTGCAGGAGCAGTATCGCATTTTCCTGGCGCCCGTGCCGCTCAGCAGTGCCTGCAACCCGTATATCCCCGCTTCCGGCATAGACCGCTTCCAGGGCTCCTGCCGGCTTACCCGCCTGGCCATGGCCGTATGGTATGCCTCCCCGGAGGAAGCACCGGCCTTCTGGGACTGGATCCTGGAAGAAAGCGCCACCCCTGCCGAGGCGGAAAAACAGGCCATGGAGCTGCTGGGAGATGGTTTTGAGGCCGCTTTGGCGGATCCCCGCATAGACACATACCTCCGGAAAGTGGAAGAACTCTTTGGCCGAACTTCCACCCAGGACAGCAGCGCCGTTCCGCGCTTTATCAAAGGCCAGCACTGGCTGGTACCCGAATCGGATACCGCCGAAACCATCCTTCAACTTCTGTCCACCCTCTAAAGCCGGTTGGCCTTCCCCGGGGTGGGCTGCTCCGAGAGGCGGAAGTCCTCGCAGAGGGAGTCCGTATCGGCCCCGTCCGGGAAACGGACCAGGCTGCGGACGGGAGCCTTGGCCAGTTCCGGATTCCGGGCCAGCATCCAGGGCGAAACGGGACCCGGGGCAACGGCCTGGCAGCCACCGCCCTTCTGCTCGCCTTCCAGCACCGCCAGTTCCGGACTGGTGATGGTGCCGTTGGCGCTGGAATTGCTTTGCTGGGAGCCATAGACAATGGCATCAATGACGGTCTCCGTGGCAGGATCCACCAGGGCTATGGAACCGGCCGTGGCCGATGGTGCATAGCTCATATACAAGCCCGCTGTAGGCGTCCAGCCCGCCCCCAGGGGCTGCAGGGCATCCCCGCTGGTGTGCGCATACTTTGTAGCCGGCGTGAAGGAAATACCCGTTCCCGGGCAGGAAACATCCACTCCAACGGCATGGTCCCGCTGCAGCGGCTGCTCCAGTTCCACGATGCCCGGCTCGTGGGGCGTGCGCGAAAAACGGACGGGCGCTTCGCTGGAGCGGACCAGAGCCTTCACGGTGGCCAATTCCACGCGGTCGCCAGTATTGATGGTTAGCACAGAACCCGGAACAAGGGCCGATGTAGCATCGATAAACAGCTGGGTATCACCCGCTTTCGCCGCCTGGGACAGGTTGCTCTGCGTAGCCGGCGAACCCACGGCGGTTACCGTCACTTCCTCATAGTTTCCGCCCAGGTCAATTCCCATCTTTTCCCCCACCTTGAAATCCGCCACGGAAGTGGCCGGAAGCGTGCTTGTGCCGGAGGGGAAACTGAGTTTAGGCCCCGTGGAAACAGGAATGAAAATGGTAGTGAAAGGGGCCGATGGCGCTGCGGGATCCACTTCCAGCAGGAGATGGGAAGCGGCGGCCAGTCTGGTACCCTCCGGGAAACTGAGTGCGTTGACGGAGGCCCATCCGCTGCGCCGGACCTGCAGTTCCATCCCGGAAAGGTCCACTTCTTTATCAGAAGCGTTATACAGTTCCACAAACGGTTCCGCAAGGCCGATCTCGTTGATCTTTATGGGCTCTGAACAGCGGATCCGGGTGGATAAAGTGGCTTTTCCGCCATTCCAACTGGCCAGTACGTACAGTTCCCCGGAGGAGCGCCAGGCCGAAGCCGTGAGCAGATACCGCACCGTCTTCTGTTCGCCGGGTTCCAGGCTGTGGGGGAATTCCCCTTCCCTGTGGATTTCCCAGCCTCTGGGGAGGCCGAAGTCAAACGCTATATCCGTCATCGGCTCCCCGGTGCTGTTCTCCAGGAACAGGACCACCGGTTTGCTCTCGCCGGGCTGGAAAGAAGTAATGCGGGAAAGAGCCAGCGGATAGGGGGCATAACGGGCCGATGCAATATTCGCCTGCACGGCGGCAATGGTTTCATCGGAAGGATAGCCCACCGTCATCACGCCTTCGTAAAAGGTTCCTGCAGAGCCGTTTCCGTTGTCTCCTCCGTTACCCAGCAGCATACCGCCTTTCTTGTGCATGGGATAGTAGGCGTCGCTGTCCGGCGAGCCGGGACGGACGCCGCTGTAGTAGGTCACAACCCCATCCAGGGTGGCATCGCCGCCCCGAAGGTCCCACTGGTTGCCGCCGCCCCCGTTCACATACACGGAGACAAAGCGCCAGTCGTTGATGGACGGGACGTCGTTCTGCTTGGCGCCGTAGCCGGAGAAGAGGCCGGCTTCCATATCGGCCATGATCCACGGGCCGTCTCCGTTTCCGCGTCCCCAGGCCGTGGAGGTGCCGTAATAGGTGGTTTCCATAGTGCCCGTGCCCACAGCGCGGCCGTTGGTGGAGGAATTGCCATAGTCGAAGCAGCAGCCGCTGTCGTAATGCGTACCGTCAATCACGTAATAGATGCCCTCCGGCTCGTCGTCTATGGCCAGGCCGCGGGCGTTGTTGCAGCGGTAACCCATGCCCGGCATAATGTACACGCCATACACCTTGTGGCCGTTCACGAGGGCCGGGGCCATATCGGCCAGGGCGGGATTGTTGAATCCGCCCTTGTCGGGGCCCAGGAAGGTGCCGGGAGGCGCGGGAAGGAGGTCATTCCCCTGTCCCGACTGGTCGTAGATTATCGAAATCCGGCCGATGGTTCCGTCGCAGAAGATATCCTGCGCCTGGGCATCGGCATATCCTTCCTCCGTGGGGAAAATGTCCAGCGTCTTTCCGTCGGAATCCCGCACCACCTGATACAGCGGTCCCTTGTAGCGGGAATCCAGCAGCCGCGTGGTGCTGTGGGCAGCCACGCAGGGGGTACCGCCCTGCCGGTAAATGTCGCAGGGACCTTCCTTCTTTCCGGAATTGCAGCCAATGGCCAGAAGGGCCGATGCCGCCAAAAGCAATGTGGTCAGTTCTCTTTTCATACTTACAAATATACTGTTTTTTACAATAAGATGCCCATGGGAAATTCCTCCCAAAATGATTATATTTGCATAATTGCTGACCACAAATTAAGCACGGATATGAAAAAGCAGATACTGATTTTTTGTTTTGCTCTCCTCTCCGCTTCATTGTTCGCACAGGGTTTCCGGCAGGCCGGACCCTCCGACTGGGGAAACTTCAAACGCTACGAGCAGGCCAATGCCCAGCTCACCACGGCACCGCTGGTGGTGCTCATGGGAGATTCCATTACGGATTTCTGGTATAACGAAGATCCGGATTTCTTCACCAGGAACAACTTCGCCGGCCGCGGCATTTCCGGCCAGACGGCCAGCCAGATGCTGGTCCGTTTCAAGCAGGACGTGGTGAACCTGCACCCTAAGGCGGTGGCCATCATGGCCGGCACCAACGACCTTTGCCAGCATATGATGGGGCAGTCCTATTATCCGGACCAGACCATCCTGGACAACATCGTGGCCATGTGCGAACTGGCCGAAGAGGCGGGTATCAAGGTGCTTCTCTGCTCCATCACTCCCTGCGCGCATTACATGGCCATCCCGGAGCAGGATGCCGGCTCGCGCATTGTGGAAATGAACAAAAAACTGAAGGCCTATGCCGACAGCGGGAAGAACATCACGTACGTGGATTACCACACCCCGCTGGCCACGGCGGAACTGGGCCTTCCGGCAAACGGTTCCTATGACGGCATCCATCCGGCGGTCAATCTCTACGACGATATGGAACGCATCCTCACCGCCAGCATCAAGAAGGTGCTGAAGGTGAAGACGGATTTCTATACCTTATCGGCCGATGAGGCGGAAGCGCGCAAACTCCAGTCCGACGAGAAGCGGTGCGCCAGCGGCCAGCCGATGACTTTCGAGGATATGGTGGAGCGGGTGAAAACCATGTTCCAGGGCGGCGGACGTGCTCCTGCGGCACCTGCGCCCGCGCAGGCCAACCCCCGGAGCCAACTGTATGCCGGCGCCGCCAAGGTGGATATCACGCCGGAGGAAAAGGACCTCCCCGCCACCTCCCAGGGCATCCTTGACCATTGCTATGTACGCGTCATCGCTTTTGGCAACGGGACAACCAAGGCGGCCTTCGTAACCTTTGACGCCGGCAATGCGGACGCCCGGGTGGCGCAGTATGTGGACGAGCACGCAGCGTCGGAACTGGGCATTCCACTGGGCAATATCATTTACAACGGGACGCACACCCATTCGGGTGCTTCCGTGCGGGGGGATGAACTCACCAGCCGCGTCTGGGGCGCCGTGAAGCAGGCCGTCGCCAATATGGTGCCCGCCAAGGTGGGCTATGGCAACGGCGAGTGCCACCTGAACGTGAAACGGGACCTCTTCGACCCGGAACGCGGAACCTGGTGGGAAGGACCGGACTATGACGGAAAGTCGGACAAGACCGTGGCGGTAATCTACTTCGAGAGCCTGGAAGGCAAGCCGATAGCCACGTACTTCAACTACGCCATGCACGCTGTAATCACCGGCAATACGGACAAGGTGAGCGCGGATTTCCCGGGAGAGGCGGAGACTTATATCGAAAGCCGATATGGTCCGGACTTTGTGGCCAGTTTCGCTTCCGGCGCGGCCGGTGACCAGAATCCCCTCTATTTCCAGCAGACCTTCGACCTGCGGGACATCCGCATTGCAGACTATGCGGCCCGCGGGGAAGACATCTCCAACCGCATGCCTCCGGGCGGCCAGGGCCTGGACCGCAGCAAGCCGGAGGTGCAGCGCCTGCTGGGAGAGCAGGAGCGTATGATCCGCAGTTACGGGCAGATCCTGGGCGAGGAAGTGAAATACGTCATCATGATGATGCGCCGCTTCGAGACCGAGGTTACGCTCAGTTGCTCCCGCAAGACCGTTTCCGTACCGGGCCGGCGCCAGTTGAACGGCGGCGGACGTGCCGGTTATGCCGGCGAGTATGAGGACGGACCAGACGTGCAGATCGGCCTGAGCCTGATTATGCTGGACGACATTCCCGTGTGCGGGGTGGCCTCAGAAGTGTACAACCCCATCGCGGTGGAACTGAAGCAGAAGTCCCCGTATGCCCGCACCATGATGACAACAGTCACCTACGGCTTTGGTGCCCGTGGCGGCGGATATATGCCGGATGACGAGTCCTACGGCGCGGAGGTCTTTGAAGTGCTGGGGTCCCGCTACAAACAGGGATATGCGCAGAGCGCCGTGGTGAACGGCCTGCTGGATATGATTCACGAAGCAACACATAAGTAGATATGAAGAAACTGTTGGCATTTACCTTGGCGTGCGTGCTGGCCGCTCCCGGTCTGCAGGCCCAGCGGCCTTCCCAGCCCAGTTGGCTGGCCGACGCCGTGTTTTACCAGATTTACCCTTCCTCCTATCAGGACAGTGACGGAAACGGCATCGGGGATATCCCAGGCATCATTTCCCGTTTGGATTATATCCGCTCCATCGGCGTAACGGCCATCTGGCTCAATCCGGTGTATGTTTCCGGCTGGACGGACGGCGGGTACGATATCATCGATTTCTATAAGGTGGATCCGCGTTTCGGCAATAACGAAGACCTTATCGAGCTGGTCCGCCAGGCCCATGCACGGGGTATCAAGATTGTGATGGACCTGGTGGCCGGCCACTCCTCGGACCAGTGCGAATGGTTCCTGCAGTCGCGCGAGGGAGCCAATCTGCGCTATTCGGACTATTATATCTGGCCTTCCTTCAAGCCGGAAGGCGGCGGAGCTCCCACCCCGGGCGGCTCGCTGGACGACGCGGTGCGGAACAACGCCGCAGCGTCCCTCCTGAGCAAATTCGTGGCTACGGACGCCCCGCGCGGCCCCTACTATATCAAGAACTTCTTCGATACCCAGCCGGCCCTGAACTTCGGCTTCGCCCATCCAGATCCCGCCCATCCCTGGGAACAGGCGGTGGATGCCCCCGGGCCCATGGCCATGCGCCGCGAGCTCAAGAATATCATGTCCTTCTGGATGGATAAAGGCGTGGACGGCTTCCGCGTGGACATGGCCGCCAGCCTGGTGAAGAATGACCCCGACAAGGCCGCCACCATTGCGCTTTGGAACCAGGACCTGATGCCGTGGTTCGAAAAGGAATATCCGGAAGGGGTGCTCATCGCCGAATGGTTCAATCCGGCCCAGAGCGTTGCCAAGGCGGGTTTCGACCTGGATTTCTTCTGCCACGACGGACAGTACAACTATTCCACGCTCTTTTTCTTCGGCCGGCGCGGTTTCGGCCCCAACGCCGTCCAGGCTACGCCGTATTTCGACAAAGCCGGGCAGGGCGAACTGAAGACCTGGTACGACCTTTACACTTATCAGTACAACGCCGTCCAGGGGAAGGGCTACGTGTGTATGCCCTCCGGCAACCACGACTTCAACCGCTACTGCACGGAAGGCCGCACCACGCCGGAAGAGCTCAAAGTGGCCATGACTTTCTTCCTCACCATGCCGGGCGTGCCGTTCATCTATTACGGCGACGAAATCGGCCTTAAGCAGAACCCTAAGGCTCCGTCCACAGACGGCTCCGGCTTCCGGGCCGGCTGCCGCATCCCCATGCTATGGGACGGGACGGCCAACGGCGGTTTTTCCACCGCCCCCATCGAAAAGATTTACATCCCGCAGGATCCGGACCCCAACAGGATGACTGTAGAAAAGGCCGAGGCCGATCCCAACTCCCTGCTCCATTACGTACGCGGCCTCCTGAAACTCCGCAAGGAGGTTCCCGCGCTGGGGGCCGATGCCTCCTGGAAACTGGTCAGCAGCCTGGACCAGCCCTATCCCATGGTGTATGAGCGCGAATGGAAGGGCGAACGCTGCTGGGTGGTGCT
>JAEEQF010000132.1 GCA_016285175.1 Bacteroidales bacterium | reverse complement strand
GTGAGCGCAAAGTGCGCGGCCCCCTGACGGGCCTGGATGCCGGAGGTCCTTGAAGGGGGCCGCTTGTCTGCCGCCGCCTCGCCCGGGAATTCGAAGGTAGGACCTCCGCATCGCACTGACGGAGCGTCCTTAACATAATCCGAATTGTGTAATCAGACGCCTGGAAGGCCGTTTTTGCGGGCTTCTGACCCATCAATAACTGATATCCTCCGGGCGGGTGATGACGGTGCCGGCGGCTGTTACACAATTCCGATGGGATTATGTTATGGAAAGCGGGATTCGGGGCACGACGCCCGCACTGGCACTGACGCTCCCGGGCGATTATCTCCCTTGGGGGCCGGGGGGATGGGAGGGTGCAAGTCTGTGGCGGACTTGCTCCGGCACAGTCTTGCACACCGCTTTTCCCTTAAAAGTGCGGGAGCCGGAGGCGTGGGCCAATGGAGCGTGGGGGCGGCCGTGAGTCTGTGGCGGTTGACGCCGAGGCGGCAACTGACACAGTCTCACAGCGACGGGTGGCAATGGAGGTTGCTGGTCTGGCGGTTTGGGGCGAAGCGCAGCGGAGAACCAAACTGACAGACGAGCAAGTACCGCTTCCTATATCGGCCCTGGCACCTGCACTGCCGCCGGAACAGGGCGCCATCGGCCCGGATCACCGGCATCGGCACAGAGAAAAGGTCGTTTGCCCGCAGCACCACGTGAAATCGGCCTTCTACGGCACTATGGGGCTGATTCTTTCCCGCACTTTGCCCGCCCGGGGAGCGTGTCCACCCTGTGGATGGGTGTACGTGGTGGACACGGTGGACAGGGTGGACAGCGGTGGACGGCACCGATTTTGGTGTGTGGGCAATCAAACGATTCCCATTTCCTTGGCCTTGACGATGAGCTGGGAGGCGTTCTTTGCCTCAAACTTGGCATTCAGGCGCATACGGTACCATTTGATGGTCTGCTCGGTGAGATAGAGTTTAGCGGCGATTTCTTTGTTGGTGAGGCCCTCGGCAACGAGGGGAAGGATTTCCATCTCTCGATCTGTTAGCAACGGCTTTTCGCCTGCCGTCGGTTTTTCACTTTCAGCCTCGGTAATGATTTCTTCAATCACGGCATCGGCCGCTTTCTTTTCTTTACTCAGCCTTAAAGCCCTGAAGAGGACAAATACGAGCACCAGCAAGACGATGGCCAGCAGAACTGCAGCAGATGCTATGATGGCTCGATGGCGCTTTTGCGATTCCAGGACCTTGCCCATAACATCCAGTGTTGCAATTCTGCCCCTGTACTCCAAGTCCTCGTGCTTGGAGTAGTATTCGTCTGCTTCCTTGAGGTATTGCAGGGCCTTGGTAGTCTTGCCCTGACTGAAGTAAACCTCGGCAAGTCCCAGTTTAGGTGAGGCCATCCACAAGGAGTCGCCGGCAACCGTGCCGAAATGGAGGGATTTCTCGTAACATTCCCTGGCTTTGTCCAGGTCGCCCTCATCGTACCAGACGGAACCCATATTGTGCCAGAGCACGGCATTGCTCTCATTCCAGCCGTGTTTCTCAAAGATTTCACCGGCCTTTTGGTAATACTCCATCAATCCGGGTATATCATCCCGGGAATAACAGAGGTTGCCCAGGGCGCCGTACAGTTTGGAATAAAAGTCATCCACTTCATCCTGAACATATCCGCCCTCCTGTCCAACAGTAAGCGCCATCTGGTCGGCATAAGAGAGTGCCCGGCCAAAATAATAATCGGCGCTGTCCAGCTGATCGCCGGCCCAGCGATGCCTGCCTATAGCATCTGTCGCATAATAGGCATTCTTGAGATTATGCGTGCGCTCTGAAAGAGACCAAAGCTTGCGTGCAAAGAACTCGCTGCGGGAGGGATTGATGCCCTCATAGCCAAACATCAGCTCCCGGTAAGCGTCGACCAGCTTTTCGAGCTGGAGGGCGGATGCCTGCTCAATCCGGGTGTCCGTCCATCCTGCAACAACGTTCTCGAGCGAGTCTATCTGGCGGTCCCGATGGTCGGTATATCTTGCCTCTGCGACGAGGGCGCAGAGAAGCAAAAACAACTGAATAATTATAAGTCTTTTCATAGCCCAAATTTACGAAATACAACGCTAACTGCCGAATTTTTGGGTAAAATAGGGGCGAAAATCGTCCATTTCTAAACTTTCGTTTAGTGTTTTTCTGCTTCAAATAGGCGACCTTTGTAAAAAAATTCAAGAGTATAAAGTGGGTAATGTTTCAGATCCTGTCGAATTGACAGACCAAGAGAAAAAAGTGCTTCGTCTTATGGCCTCCGGAATGACCTGCGACCAGATGGCCGAAGACATGAACTTGAAAGTTCAGACGATCAAGTGGTACAGGATGAGACTGAGGGTAAAATTCAAGGCCTCGACGACAGCCGAACTCATGCACAAAGTCACGGGCCTGGGTCTGTTGTAAATAAAAAGCATACACACAAAACACAATAATCCTATGAAGAAGATTTTACTTTCTCTGATGAGCATGGCAGTCTGCATGACGTTGTCTGCCTGCAATCCGACCGGCCTCTTTGGCGGCTCGGCAAACAATTCCGGCAATGAAAACGGCGAGAATACTAATTCCGGAGAGAACGGTGAGAATGGCGGCGGCGGTGTAAGCGGCGATGACCTCACCCCTGAGCAGATTGCCGAAAAGGGCTATGCCCTCAAAATCACCCTTGGCGAATACGAATACGCCATCTACACCGCAAAAGGTAAAAACGCCCGCGTGGACGAGTTCTATGTCAACAGCGACAACAGCATAGACCATACCGTCTATGTCTATCAGTACACCGACAAAAACAATCGTCACGGCTATGAGTATTACAAGAGTTGGGATGATGTCGATTACTCCAAGGCAGCACAGGAGACCAGCCAGTTCTATGTCCATTATGTCCAGGACGCTTCTGAAATCTTCTGCGCCAAGGGATATTCCAAGACCGGCACCGAGGAGATTGCAGGCAAGAAATGCGATGTTTATTCCGGCAAACTCAACCTTAACGGTGGCCGTGGCTACGCAAACTATATGGAACTAGGAAAAGATGGTATCTCCGGTTCGTTTGCGGTATGGAAGGGGCTTACCCTCAAAACCGTATGCGAAGGCGAAGTCCAGAGCCTCTGCACCAAGCTTGTTATTGGCAACATTCCTGACAGCGCCTTCTCAAAGACCCTTAACACCGACTGGGTTAAATAATATCAAAAAAATTCGTTATGAAAATGCTGAAACAAGCCTCCATTGCACTGATGTGCATTGCGGCCCTCACCATGGTGTCAGCCTGCGGAAACAACCCCAAGAAAGGGAAAGAAGCCAAAGACAATGGAAAGCCTGCCGCTGCCGAGACCCGCGTCGTTTGCAGCGATGTAAACCTTGACAATTATGTGGCGGCCATCAAGTCCAACGCAGGGGTGGACTTCAAGGTACCTGCAGGGTGGACGGCCGTTTCGGCAAGCGGAACCGAAAGCAGCCTGGGACGCACCATAGTGGTGAACTTCGGCAAGCAGGAAGATGCTGTTGAGCAGGCACGCGCATTCTTCGAGCAGACCAAGGAACAGAGCCGCCCGCTCTTCGAGCAGGCCAAATCCGGCGGCGCCGAGTATTACGTCAAGAAATGGTCCGAATTCCTGGACTCCAGCCTGGAGGACCATGACGCCAAGGGTGTTGGATACTGGTGGAATTACCTGGTAGGCCCGTTTGAGGACAGGACTGTCTATTTCTACACCGACCCTGTCGAGATTAAATTTGAATTACCCGCCGTAAAATAGCATCCCAAGATGAAGAAGTATTTTTTCCTTTTTGTCGCCTTGTTTGTATGCTGCACTTTGGCAAGCGCCCAGAGTGAGCTCGGTCTTCCTCCAAACGAGGAGCAGCCGGAACCTACCATATTCCATCCCGAACTTCCTTATTCCTACAGTTCCATTCTGGTTACCCCTATGGGTAATGCAGTTAGTTGCTACGATGCCAAGAGCGGCGCCGAATACAAGAAGTATGAAGGCGAGAGCAAGTACAGCATCACCCTGAAAGAGAATGTTGACGGAAAGAGCGTGGCTACGGTCTATGACATCTTCCCTGACAGCAAGTCCTATCAGATCCTGATGCAGCTCCCGTGGCCCAGCAACCCCAAGCCCATGCCCATCAAGGAAGAGTTGATTACCTATGAGGGCCGTTGGTGCGTGATGTCGGATGACGGGAAGTGGATTACCGATGTGGAAACCGGCATCCAGCTTTGCGATGAATGCGATGACACCTACCGCATCAACATCAAACTGGAAGAGCAGCCTGCAAGCCTCTTCAAGATTCCCGCAGGCTATACCAAGATGGCCGACTCCGAGATGAACTCCTTCTTCCAGGAAAAGTTCAAACAGTGGGAGCAGAGCCAAGGTATCAAGGTTGAATAACCGGCATTCCCCAATATGCAAATCCGCCGCTTTCCTGATGGGAGGGCGGCGGTTTTGCGTGTGGGGTGACGGATGGGGTTACAGTGAACCAAGATAGGAAAGGATGCCGTCGATGTGGAGGTCGATGAGGGCTTGCTGGCCTTCGGGGCTGAGGAGGAAGGCGCAGTCGGCGGGGTTGTCCATGAAAAGGTTTTCGGTGAGGACGGCGGGGCAGCTGGTATGGCGGAGGAGGTAGAAGTCTTTCTCGAGGTCGGGGTCGGCGTCGGTGTAGTCGGTGCGGAGACGGTGGCCGGGGAGGTGGGCCCGGGCGGCGGTGTAGAGGGAGGTGGCGAGGGCATCGGCCCGGGTGTTGCCACAGGTGGTGTAGGCGCACCAGCCGCGGGCGGAGAGCCAGCGGTCGCCACGGCCGGCGGCGTTGCAGTGGATGGAGATGAGGAGGACGTTGTCTTTGCCCAGCTGGCGGCACCACTCGTTCACGCGGCGGCAGCGCTCGGGCAGGGAGATGTCCGTTTCCTCCGGCACCAGGAGCGAGGCGTCCAGGCCCCGGGC
>JAEEQF010000020.1 GCA_016285175.1 Bacteroidales bacterium | reverse complement strand
ATGAAAGCGCAGTAATAATAGGACTGGCAGGCGGCCAGTCCATCGGCCCAGGCCTTCCACGCCGTGTCCCCTGCCTGCGTGTCCAGGGCCTTTAGGGCCGATGGATCGGTACCCAGGCGGAAGCCGGCGCTCTCGGGCGTTACTTCGCTGCCGTACAGGGGGCGGGCCGACAGCATCAAGCCGAGGGATGCATCTACTGCGGCCTGCAGGTCCGTGACGATTTCATCCGTGCTAAAGAACTGGATATCAGATACTTCTTTTATCCCATCCACCTCTACGAAGGCAGCGAAACAGTAGCTGTGGCCGGGCTCCAGGTTCTGAAGATGCAGGGTTCCGTCGGCAAAGGGATAGGCCTCCAGGGCCGATTCGGATTCCCCGAACAGGAATCCTTTCGGTCCCGTTCCGGTGATTTCGGCTGTGAGGGTGGCGGAGAAAACGCCGGATTCTGCCCTCACGGCGATGGAGGGCAAAGGGGCGGTATGGCAGCTTGTCCAGTCCGTGTAGCGGACCTGCCGGCCGTTTTCGATGAAAACCCGGATCCGGTAGTCGGAATCGGGCTTGAGCCCATCGGCCCGGAGGGTGAAGATGCCCTCTTCACTCCCCTCTGCGCGGAGGATTCCAGCCCCCTCAGGGCCCTCCAGTTCGGCTCCGCAGCCCGTTACCGCCGCAGGCAGCGTGTATGTGGCAGTGAGTTGGATACTCCGTGACGAAACGTTCATTTTCAAGTCCTTGATCTCCGGTATCTGCACCTCCGGCTTCGCCGCCGGGTCACAGCCGGAGAGCATCAGTCCGAATGAGAGAAAAAGGAGAAAACGTTTCATAGTACAAATTTACGTTTTTTTCCTTTATTCTCCATTCGTGGTGGGAACTTGGAGATAGGGATTGTCGTTTAGTGTTTTCAATTTGATCTGAGCGGTCGCTATCCCTTGTTGCTGACGCATCAAATTCGTCATTATTATATCATTATCACGCTTGCTCATGTCAATCTGCTCGCTCAAAAACTCGCTCCGCTCCGCCGCCACCATGCCGATTCGCGTAGCAGGTGAGCCCAAAAACGCAGACCTGCGACACGTTGTCTTTTAGGTCAGGTTCTTTTGAACATATAATTATAGAAGATAGTTCCTTTGGAAACGCCCATAATCTCTATTATTGATTGCTTCCGTAATACAGTAAATAGCATTCTTCGAGAGCATTTGGACCGTATAGAAAACCTCTAATAACAACCTCATCTCCCACTCTTAATTGTTCAGTGAACTCGTCCAAATCATTATCATCATCAGCGGTAAACTCGCATTTAAATTCACTTTCTTCCCAAGGTTCGTTTTCGCTATCTCTCCACCAGCTAAATAATTCTATCAAGACCTCCGAGATAGAAAAAAAGGAATCATCTGCATTTACTATGTCCCCATCTTCGTCAAAGAACAGTAAATTTTTAATGCGCCCGGCTGTCAGAACTCTTTTGCCATCATAGATTCTATCAAAGTCATCCTCCCCCAATCTGAGATACTCCATTGCAATCTCCTCTGGAAACATTTTGTAGTCATAGGCTAAAGAAGTTACAGAATCATATTTTTCCCGAGCACGGTCAGAAATCTTAGTGCTGGGACTGGTGCTACAGCTAATGATAGTTATAGGTACCAGAAGAAGTGAAAGAATAAATCTTGTTTTCATAAATAAAATCCATTTGATAATATAAAACTAATTCCACCCCACATTTCCAAATAATATGCATTTTCTTGCATTGCCCTATTCACGAGATTATAGCTCATCTCCGGTTGAATGATAGTAGTGAAGCTCGCGTACTGCTGAATTCTTATAATTAGCAGTTATCTAACGTGCTAATCAAAGAGGTTAACAAAGATGGCCGGGATGCTTTTAGCCAGACAGAAAACTGCAATGGCAATCAATGCAACTCGGATGACAAATCCCAGGAACATACTGAATGGAATTCCAAAGGGTCTGCATATGACATATGTCAGCCCGGAGGCAGATTTCCCGGCATAAATCAATGCCCCGATAAATTCAAGGACCAGAATGATCCCCACAATAAACATAACAATCATAACTATAAGTTATTATTCACCGTACAATTCTTCTTTGTCTTCTTCATCGAACATCATGTCGATGTCTTCTTCTGGATCGTACTCCCAATCCTCATCGTCTTCATCGTGATCGTAATTTCCCATGGCTTAATTAATTATATGTTATTGTTCTGACAGTTTCAATTCCCGCAGCTCTTTTATCGGAGCCAGCATGCTACTCTCCGGATACTTCAGCTCAACGGCTTCGATGATCTTATCCAGGTCCTCCAATTCCGAGTGCTCCGGTCCCGGGCCAAAAAACTCTCCATACAAACTGGCGATAGCAGCACGATACATGTTCTGCCAACTTTCTTTAAGATAGTCTATCTCCTCTTCCATGAAAGGATCATTCTTTGATTTTAGTTCTTTGATCCTTCTTTCGCTCTCAGACAAATTTATTTTGAGCGCTTCAACGACATCCGTAACAGACTCAGTGATTTCTTCTCTTTTTTCATCACTGAGATACAATTGGTCCGCCAAAGGATTACCGGTACTCTTCGGCGCCTCGGACGAAGCATTCAGGTTACCGAACTGTCCGTATTCAATGACACGGACCAGGGTGTTCTCCAATATGGGCTCCCGGTTCCCGTTCTGTGTCTTGAACTTCTTTCTTTCGATCCAGTTACCGTGGTCGTCATACACATATTGGTAGAAGTAATCCCCGTGGCGGTTGTAGGAGGCTTTGAGCCAGGGCATGATCTCTATCTGCTTCTGGGCATCCGCGTTGGAAGATTCGATGACCAGATCCCCCTGCTTGTTGTATCCAAAGTATTCTGAATAACTGGCTGCGCCATTGCTTGCCACGAAAGATCCTCCGCGGGCCACCAGACGGCCGGCATCATCATAGATGGAAATTCCGCCTCTTCCATCCACCTTTTTCCCATTTTCCGTGGCAACCTCTCGGACAATGGTTCTGCCTTCCTCGTCGCAGACAATATGCGTAAAACCATCCGCAGTATAATTCCATACTTCCTTTGCTCCTTCGGAATATCCGGATTGAGGATCGAATTCATCCCCCCGATACGGAGAAAAGTAACCGTGATTAATCCTCCAACCGTTTGAATCCAATCTGTAATATGTAATGGAGTGCAGTCTTCCGGAACTGTCATATTCGTATTCTGCCTTTTCTGGGAACCCACCTATCTCTTTGATTCCGGAGTTGGGCAGTTCGCCTTGTGCGTGGTAGTACATCACAGTAACGAGCTTGCCGGATCCATCGTACTGGTACTGTTTTGTCACAGCAGTCTCATTGGTGTAATCATCGTACCACTCACTTACTCCCAGGATTTGTGCATAGACGAGATTTCCCAACGGATTGAAATAAAACCTCCGGCTGGGAGAGAGAACGGTTTTTTCCTCTCCCCACTCTTCCGTGACATGTTTATAAAAAAACTCTACCGTGGAAACATTCCCTTTCAGATTCATCCGGTGTAAATCTGAATCTTTTGATTGGGAATACGCATTCAGCAAACAGGTTATTGCTATGAATGCAGAAACAATGAACCGTTTCATTACATTTAATATTGAGGTTAGTTCTTTTGGAGTTATTAGTTGTTCAAATTTGGGAAAAAGGAGCGGATTACTCAAACTCACAGAAACTCAATTTGAATACGAGAAAGGCGTTTTATCCGAGAATAGGCTGACCTAGGTTAATATTGGCTTTTGGCCAGACTTGTTTTAGGTGTTGCAGGTCAAGTCTCTAAGTGTCGCAGGTCTGCTTTTGGGGGTGTCACCTGCGACGCAAATTGACCTTAGGAGCAATATAGTGTCGCAGGTCTGGCACTTTTTTTCGGACCTGCGACATCCTGTTACCGGACCTGCGACACTTAGCGACATCACCTGCTACAAAGGAGGAGTAAGGGAGCCTCTCCCCGTCCAAATCAAGCAGAAATCTATAGGGATGGCCACAAATGGGAAAAACAGAATACGGTTTTTGCGGTCTGCGGAATAAACTGTATCTTTGAGACTATGTTAAAGAGAATCATCATTTGCGGGGTAACCCTGCTGCTCACGGCTTGGATGCTGGGAGCGCAGCAGCCGGTGCAGATCTGTGCGCACCGGGGCTTCTGGAAAAGTGAATCGGCCGGGAAGGCACAGAATTCCATCGCATCCCTGAAGGCCGCCCAGGACAACGGCTTCTGGGGCAGCGAATTCGACGTGCACCTCACCAGCGACGGCGTGGTGGTGGTGAATCACGACCCAGTTTTCCATCTCACCAACGTCCAGACGCACAGCTACAACCAGCTCACCCGCAAGGGAAAGCTCTCCAACGGGGAAACGCTCCCTACGCTGGAACAGTACCTGGAACAGGGCCGGCAGTCCCCTGTCATGCTGGTGCTGGAACTCAAAAAGCAGTGCAGCCGGGAGCACGCCGAAAAGCTGCAGGACCTGTGCATATCGGCCCTCAAGGAGAAAGGGCTCTGGGACCCTGCCCGTGTGATGTTCATCTCCTTCGACTACGAGGCCTGCAAGCGTCTGGCCCGCCTGGCACCAGGCTTTACCGTGCAGTACCTGGAGGCCGATAAGGACCCGGAAACGGTTCATTCCGATGGCATTAACGGCATCGATTACCATTTCTCCGCGTTCCGGAAGCATCCCGAATGGGTGGCTCGGGCCCACGACCTGGGCATGTCCGTGAACGCCTGGACAGTGGACAGCAAGGCCGATATGAAATACCTGGTGGACCTGGGGGTGGACTGCATTACCACCAACCAGCCGTTGGAACTGCGGGAACTGCTGAAAGGACGGGAACAGCGTCCCCGCCGGCAGATGAGTCAGGAACAAGTCCAGGCATGGCTGGCCCGGCAGAAGCCGAACCCCGCCGCCCATACGCTGCATCCGGACACGCTCATCTCCCGGAACAGCCCTTACCGTGCCAGCAAGAACTTCGGCAAGCGCATCGCCGTCTTCGGCGGTTCCCTCTCCGTGAACGCGGAATCCGATGCCGCCAAGCAGATCTGGGCCGATTTGCTTGGAGCAGAAGTGGTTACCTATGGCGTAGGTGGTGCCGGTTTTTCCCGGGAACAGGGCTGCACCCTGCAGCGGCAGGTAGATACGGCGGGCGTATATGACGTGTACGTCCTCTGGGCTTCCACCAACGACTACACCAACAGCCGGGAATGCGGTAGCTGGCAGGATTACACCGCCTTTGACAACTACGACGAAAGCAAGCTTTCCACCCAGTGCGGCGGAATCAACTACTGCATAAAAACCCTCCTGGAAAAGAATCCGGAGGCCGAAATCTACTTCTTCACCTCTCTGCGCTTCTTCGGGCAGGACGCCGGCAACAACCCCTTCTCTACGGCTCCCAACAAGACCGGGAAAACCTTTGCCGATTACATCGAGGGCCAGAAAGAGTGCTGCGCCTACTATGGCATCCCGGTGCTGGACCAGTTCAACCTGCAGGGCATCAACCAGTTCAACGTGGGGTACTATTACAAAGAAGACCTTCTCCATATGAATGAAGAAGGTTATCGTCGCATCGGCCCCGTCCAGGCGGCTTTCCTGGCCAACGGGTTTTAATGCACTTCCGTTATACGGAAATCCCGCTCGGGAACTTCCAGGGTGTAGACGGTTCGAACTGCTTTAATTCCCATATAATCAAGCGCTTCCGGAGGGATGCGGACCGATATGTCTCTGGTACTGCCGAAATTGGCCACCACCAGGAAGGTCTGCTTTCCGTCCGAGCGGAGGAAGGCGAAATGCCGGTCCGGATTGAAAGGGCCGATGTCCTGGCAGTATCCCAGGTCAAAAGTCTTTCCGCTGGCGAATGCCGGTTCTTTGGCCAGTGAGAGAAGCTCTTTGTAGCGTTTGAGCACGGACTTGTCCGGATTATCCAGCGCGGGAACCCTGCACCAGTCAAAGATGGAGGTGCGTCCGTCCAGGCCGCTGAATCCTTCCGCCTGCATGCCCCGCTCCCCTGCCTCCTGGCCGAAGTACAGCATAAAGGGGGCGGTGTTCACCAGGAGCGAAACCGCCAGGGCAGCATAGCCTCCCGCCGCACTCCCGCAGAAGAAATCGGAGGCCAGGCGCTGCTCGTCGTGGTTCTCCAGGAAGTTGAGCATCCGGGGCTGGAGGTCTCCCAGGAACTGCCAGTTCCAGGAGATTCCTTTTGCTGAAGCGCCGCTGCAGGTGACTGCGCGTAACGTATCGTAAAGACCGGATTTATCGTACAAGAGGTCGAATCCTATTTCCTCTGCGTACATCCTGTATTTTTCCTTCTCGTAAACCTCGGCGATAAAGACTATGGACGGGAAGTCCTCCTTTATTTTTGCGATGAGCCAGCGCATGAACGGAGGCGGCACCAGCTCCACCATGTCGCAGCGGAATCCGTCCACTCCTTTCCGGGCCCAGAAACGCAGGATATCCAGCATCTTGTCCCAGGTTCCGGTGTGGAAGTCACAGTAGTTTAGTTTCACCGTCTCATACCAGTCCGTAAGGGAAGGAGCGGGTGAGAAACAGTTGCCGGAAGCCTTTGCCGGATACTCGTAAAACTCCGGTCCCTTGCAGGGCACGGGGAGTTTCAGGGCCTGTCCGGGATAGTAGAAAAAGTCGTTTTCCGGAGCCCAGTGGATGGACTTGTTGTCCGCTTTTCCAAAGTTGATATTGTCCCGGGAAACGTGGTTGGGAACGAAGTCGATAAGAACTTTCATCCCTGCCTGATGGGTCCGTTCCACCAGTTGAACGAATTCTGCCATTCTCTTTCCCGGAACGTCTGCCAGATAAGGATTTACGTCATAGTAGTCATAGATGGCGTATGGGGATCCGGCATCCCCTTTCACAATCTGGGGATGGGAGGGAGAGAAGCCTTTTCCCGTCCAGGTGGTAGCATGCCGGATGACACCGGTATACCATAGGAAATCGACACCGAGCCCCTTCCAGTATTCCAGGGACCCGGCGTCGATGCCTGAGAATTTACCGGTGTTCCAAAGTCTGGGGAGCAGCTGGTAAATTACTGTTTTCACTACCAATTAAGGATTTTCTTGAAGTCGTAGTCTTCCGGATTGGCTACAAACTTCTTGGCAGCCTCATAGTCGGAGGGCGTGATATAGTGGCAGATATACTCGAAGTAGTTGTTGCAGATGCCGTTGGTGATGTCTACGCGGCGCGGGGGGATCTTCCCTTCCTCGTTCTGCAGGTTCTTGAGGTAGAGCGGATTGGAATTACCAGCCGGATCTACATATACCATACAGCCCGTTTCTCCGGCGGAGAAGAGGTTGTATACGCCCATGGCCAATTCCGTGCAGTAGGAAACATCGTAGGCGATAGGGTCTATGCAGCGGACGTCGTAGCCGATTTCCACGGGACGGGATTTCACCTTGAGGTTCAGTTTCTTGAACTCCTTGTCCAGGATGTCGTTGAACAGGACGGCCTTGGAGATTTTGCCCAGTTCCGGATGACCGTGTTCGTCATAGGTCATGGAAACACCGGCATTCTTGATTTCCTGCGGGTCCAGGTCGTGGAATACGCCTTCGGCCACCACTACGGTACCATAGCCGATACCCATGAGCTGACGCTTGAGGATGGCGGACAGGGCCAGGTTCACAATCTTGTCCAGGGTGATGGCGGTCTTGTTGAACATCTCCGGGATAATGGTCATGGGGCAATGGGTTGCCTCGCCGATACCCAGGGCCAGGTGACCGGCGCTGCGGCCCATGGCGCTGATGATGAGCCAGTTACCGCTGGTACGGGCATCTTCATAGACCACGCGGGCCAGGTGCGTACCTGCATCTTTGGCCGAGTTGAAGCCGAAGGTGGGGGCGTTGCCGGGCAGCGGAAGGTCATTGTCGATGGTCTTGGGAACATGGATGTTCTTGATGGGATACTGCTTGGCTTCCAGGAATTTGGCGATACGGTTGGCGGTGGAGGCGGTGTCGTCGCCACCCACGGTTACCAGCAGCTTGATGTTGTTCTCCCGGAACAGGTCCAGGTTGAAGTTATTCTCAAAGTCAGAATCCTTGGGCTTGAAACGGGACATCTGGAAATACGAACCGCCCCGGTTGAAATACGCGTCCGCCATGGCAAAGCTGATTTCTTCGTAGCGGGGAGCCTTGGAGAAAAGGCCGCTGTAACCGCCATGAAGGCCGAGCACACGGTAACCGTTGGTAAGGAATGTTTTTGCTACAGACATAACGACGGTGTTCATGCCCGGAGCCGGGCCGCCGCCACAAAGGATAATGATGGAATCTTTCATAATGTTATTGAACTTGTTTGTTGATTCGTTTTAATCGTACAAAGTTAATAAAAATTCCTCTAAAATGTTTATTTTTGTACTGCACTAAAACGAATCTCCATGAGTACTAGTAAAACCAAAAGCATATTGGTCCGATATGGGATCTCCACGCTGGGGTTGGTGGTGGTTGCCCTGGGGGTGGGCCTTTCCATCAAATCCAACCTGGGCATCGCTCCCCTGTCCTGCATACCCACCGTGCTAAGCCTCAGATTCCCGGCCATCTCGGTGGGTACGTTTACCTGGGCGTTTAACCTGCTTTTCATTGTAATCCAGGCATTTATCCTAAAGAAAGAGTTTACGTGGAAGCATGTGGCCCAGGTGCTCCCCATCTTCATTTTCGGCTATCTGGTGGATGGGGCCATCTGGCTTTTCGACGCCCTCCAGTCCCCCGCCACCACCTATTGGGTGCAGGTGCTGCTGTGCCTGGCGGCGGTGGTGCTCACCGCCATCGGCATCCGCCTGGAAGTGGTGGGCCAGGGATGGATACTCCCGGCCGATAATACCTTGCACGTAATCACCCTCCGCACCCGGGCCAAGTTCTCCGTAGTGAAGGTGATCATGGACGTGGCACTGGTGGTGATAACGGCGGTGCTGGCCCTGCTGTTCTTCGGCCTTCTCACCGGTAACGGACACACCATGGTGGTGCGCGAAGGAACCCTTATCCAGGCCGTCCTCACCGGCGTGTGCATGCATGTGACGGATCCCGTCCTTAACCGCTGGCTGGAGCCGGTGGTGGAAAGGAACATGTAGCGGAGGGGTAATCCCGTTTTTTTTACTATCTTTGTGAAACACCACACAACCAAACTGTTATGAGGATAATCAGAATTGGCCGCAGCCAAAGCAACCATTATGTCCTGCAACATCCTTCGGTGAGCAGTTCCCATGCCGACCTCCGTGTCCTGGATAACGGAATCATGGAGTATACGGACCACAGTACAAACGGAACCCTGGTGAACGGACGTTTTGTTCACAATGCCACCGTGCGCCTGCAGGGCCATGAGGTGTTGGAATTCCCCGGCCATATCCGCGTACGGGTGTCGGAGATAGTGCCTCCCGGCGGAACTGTGGTGGAAAACCTGGCTTCCAATCGGTATGAGGACCGTCCTCCCCGGCGTCCCTCCTCCTTCTCTTCCTATAACCCGGAGGTATCCCGCCAGGAACCGGAGGCTTCCACTCCCGTTCAGGGCATGGGTTTCGGGGAAACGCTTACGTACTATTTCCAGCATTATGCCGACTTCAGCGGGCGGGCCCGCCGTCAGGAATATTGGTACATAGTGCTTTGGAATGTCATATTCATGGCCGTCCCCTTCGTGGACATCATCTGGGCCGTGGCAACCATCATCCCCGGCCTGGCCGTTTCTGTGCGCCGCCTGCATGACACTGGCCGGAGCGGCACTTGGCTGCTGCTGGCCCTGATACCTGTAGTGGGTTTCATAGTGATCCTCATCTTCACGCTGGAGGATTCCCAGCGCGAGGCCAACGAATATGGCATCAGTCCCAAGTACGGGGCGTAGTTTATTGCTAAGGGTAAAGCGGAAATCCGTTTTTTTTCTTATCTTTGTATTTCGTGTACACATGTGCGTGTACGCGGGTGCAAAGCATGGATTTTACAGAAGCCAAACACAGGATAGAGCAACTTAAGGCTATTCTCTGGGAGAACAGCCGGAAGTACTATGTGGAGAACGCCCCCACCATGAGCGACTATGAGTACGACCAGCTCATGCACGAACTGGAGGCGCTGGAGGCCCGGTATCCGCAGTACGCCACGGAGGACTCCCCCACCCGCCGTGTGGGGTCGGACCTGGAAACGCGTGAGGCTCAGGCTTCTACCGGCCGGGAATTTGCCAAATACCCGCATAAGTATCCCATGCTCTCGCTCAGCAACACTTATTCCATCCAGGAGGTGGAAGAGTTTGCCGACAGGGCCTCCAAGACCCTGGAATCGGCCTTTACCTGGTGCTGCGAGCTAAAGTTTGACGGCACGGCCATCTGCCTCACATACCGGAAGGGAAAGCTGCTGCGCGCCCTCACCCGGGGAGACGGAGTTATGGGAGACGACGTAACCCAGAACGCCCTGCGGATAGCCTCCATCCCGGAAACCCTGCAGGGAACGGGCTGGCCGGAAGAGTTCGAGATCCGCGGAGAGGTGCTCATGCCTTACGAATCCTTCGACCGCCTGAACCACGAACGGGAACTGCAGGAGGAGCCGCTTTTTGCCAATCCCCGTAACGCCGCCAGCGGGTCCCTGAAACTGCTGGACCCGGAAGAAGTGGGCCGAAGGGGCCTGTTCTGTACCCTGTACCACATTCCGGTGGGCCAGGTGGACTACCCCACCCACGACGAAGCACTCAAAGCGGCCGCATCCTGGGGCCTTCCCATAAGCGACAAGCGGCGGATCTGCCATTCCATCGGCGAAATAGAGGACTTCATCGGCCATTGGGATACGGCCCGCAAGGACCTCCCTTATGCCACGGACGGTATTGTGATCAAGATCAACGAACTCGCTTGCCAGAGCCTGCTTGGCTATACCGCCAAGAGTCCCCGGTGGGCGGTTGCCTATAAGTTCAAGGCCGAACAGGCCTGTACGCCCATCCTCTCCATCGATTATCAGGTGGGACGCACCGGAGCCGTAACGCCGGTGGCCAATCTTTCGCCGGTGCTGCTGAGCGGCACCATGGTTAAGCGGGCCACTCTGGTGAACGAGGACCAGATCCGCTCCCTGGATATCCACGAGGGAGACTGGGTGTATGTGGAGAAAGGCGGGGAAATCATCCCCAAAATCACCGGCGTGGAGCTTTCCAAGCGCCGGGAAGGAGCGGCCATCCCCACTTTCCCCAGCACTTGTCCGGATTGCGGAACACCGCTGGTCCGGGAAGAGGGCGAAGCCAAGTGGTTCTGCCCCAACAGCCAGGGCTGCCCTACGCAGATCAAAGGCCGATTGGAGCATTTCGTGAGCCGTAAGGCCATGAACATCCTTTGCGGAGAAGCCACCATAGACCAGCTATATCAGCTGAATCTTGTAACCCTCCCCTCCCAGTTCTATGGCCTGAAGGCAGAGCAGCTGGTGATGCTGGAAGGCTGGAAAGAGCGCGCCGCGGCCCGTTTCCTGGAATCCGTTAAGGCTTCCCTGGACGTTCCGTTCGAGCGCGTTCTCTTTGCCATAGGCATCCGTTTCGTGGGAGAAACCACGGCCCGTGATGTGGCCCGTCATTTCGGCTCCATCGACGCCATCGCATCGGCCTCCAGGGAAGAGCTCCTGGAAGTACCGGAGGTGGGGGAAGTCATAGCGGACAGCATCTTCCGCTATTTCCTGGACGTGGAGAACTGCCGGGAAGTGGAGGCCCTGCGGGCTGCCGGTCTCAAGATGAGAGTGGAAGAAGGCGCCGCTGCCGGAAAGTCCGATGCCCTTGCCGGCAAAACCATCGTCATCAGCGGGAATTTCTCCATCTCCAGGGACGATATGAAGGCCCTCATAGAGGCCCACGGCGGCCGCAACAGCGGTTCCGTAAGCGGAAAGACGGACTACCTCCTGGCCGGCACCAAACCCGGCCCGGAGAAGCTGAAGAAAGCGGCCGATCTGGGAATCCAGGTCATTGATGAAGAGACTTTTATGGCTATGATTTCCGAAGGGAACAGGTTTTCCTACGCTGATAATAAGGCCGATGCTCCGGAAAACCTGTTCCCTTCAGATACAGTACAAAAGCGTTCTTCGGAGGAAGGTATGTCCTTTCCCGAAGCATCGGCCTCCTCTTCTGCGAAGGGAAAGGACATACCTTCCGCAGATAACTTAATGGAACCTACGTTATTCTGATGTTCAAGAAGTTGGGGCATAAGATCGCAGTGATTGTCCGGTGGATTTCCATCTGGATAAGCCGCATCATGCGTTTTGTCACCCACGACCTCTGGCTCCTCAATACGGACGATTTCTCCCGCTGGAAGGCCCTGCTCATCAAGGACCTCAAGACTATCGTCCTGATGCTGAATACCTTCATCGACCAGAAGATCGGCTATCAGATTACGGCGCTGGCGTTCAAGAGCATGCTGGCCGTGGTGCCGGCCATCGCCATCGGCTTTTATCTAACGGACACTTTCGGCCTGCGGGATCAGTTCGCCAGCATCCTGTACGCCCATCTTGGAGAGGAGGACCTTATCAATTCCCTCCTGAATGCGGCCGATACCATCGTGAAGACCGCGGAGAGCGGCCTCTTCGGCTTTATTTCCATGGCCTCTTTCCTGTGGATCGTTATCTCCCTGATGATTACGGTCCGCCAGGTCTTCAACAATGTCTGGAAGGTGGAGCGGGAGCAGAACTTCCTGAAAATGATAGGCATCGTTTTCGGCATCATGATCCTGGCCCCTTTCGTGGTCATGATCTTCTTCTCCGGATCGGTGGTCTATTCACATATCCTGGACGTGCTGGTGCCCGGGCAGCTTTTCTTCTCGGATGGTCTTAAGACTTTCCTTTCCTGGGCGCTGTTCACCGTTGCCATCGTCCTTATCATGACCATCATGTTCAAATACATTCCGGGCACCAAGGTCCGGACCAGATATGCCCTCAAATCGGCCTCGCTGGCAGGGCTTGTGTTTACCCTGGTGCAGTACCTGTACCTGGAGACGCAGGTGATGGTGAACAAGCAGAATGCCGTTTACGGCGTGCTGGCGGCCATCCCGCTGTTCATGATCTGGCTGAACCTGGGATGGACCATCATCCTCTACGGGGCGGAACTTACCTATGCCTTCCAGAATGTGGAGAAGCACCGTGTGACGGTGGAAAAACTGGACGAAATGAATGAAGATGCCGTTCGCCGACGCAAGCAGCGGCTTCAAAAAACCATGCAGATATGAGCTTTTCGGAATTTACCCAAAAGGATTACGACATCATTGAGAGGAGCTATGCCGTTCTGAAGGAATCGGCCCGGAAGCGCTGTGCCAACGAGGAAGAACTGGCCTTTGTGCAGAAAGCCTTCGAGTTTGCCAATGATGCCCATCGCAACGTCCGCCGTCGCAGCGGGGAGCCCTATATGCTGCATCCCATAGCCGTGGCGCAGATTGTGGTGGACGATATCGGTCTGGGCTACAAGTCCATATCGGCCGCCCTGCTGCACGACGTGGTGGAAGACACGGAGTATACGGTGGAGGACATCCAGCGGGAGTTCGGTGACAAGGTGGCCACGCTGGTGGACGGACTCACCAAGATCAAGAACGTGCTGGATACGGAGCAGAAGAATCTGGATTCGGACGCCTCCCAGCAGAGCCTGCAGGCCGAAAATTTCAAGCGGATCCTCCTCACCCTGAACGACGACGTGCGGGTGGTCCTGATCAAACTGGCCGACCGCCTTCACAACTGCCGCACCATCGAGCATATGCCGGAGCACAAGCGGGACAAGATCCTCAGCGAAACCATGTTCATCTTCATCCCGCTGGCTCACCGTCTTGGCCTTTACAGCATCAAGAGTGAACTGGAGAACATCTGGCTGCGCTACAAGGAGCCGGAGGCATATGCCGATATAACGGCCCGCATCGACAAGAACATCCATGAGCGGGAGAAGGAGATGAACGAGTTCGTGCAGCCCATTTCGGAAGCACTTACTGCGGCAGGGTTTAAATTTGAGATCAAGCGGCGGGTGAAGACCCCCTACTCGGCCTGGCACAAGATGCAGGTGAAGCAGATCCCCTTCGACGAGGTTTATGACCTGTATGCCATCCGGATCATCTTTGACGCCACGCGGGATTCCAAGGATTCCGAACGTGACCAGTGCTACCATATCTTCTCAATAATCACGGGCATTTACCGCTATATGCCGGAGCGCCTGCGGGATTGGGTGAAGCATCCCAAGTCCAACGGTTACGAGAGCCTCCACTGTACCCTGCTGAGCAATACGGGCGTATGGGTGGAAGTGCAGATCCGCACACGCCGCATGGATGACATTGCCGAAAAGGGTATCGCCGCCCACTGGGCATACAAGAAAGACGGCTATCTGGGCGAAGGCGACAAGGAGATGGACACCTGGCTTTCCCGCATCAAGGACATCCTGGTGAATCCGGACGTGAATGCGCTGGAACTGCTGGACATCATCCACAACGACTTAACCAGCGCCGAGATCTATGTCTATACGCCCAAGGGCGAACAGCGGACCATCCAGAAAGGCGCTACGGCATTGGATTTTGCCTTCCTCATCCACTCGGAAGTGGGCTCCAAGGCCATTGCGGCCAAGGTGAACCAGCGCCTGGTGAAACTGAGCCACGTGCTCAAGACCGGAGACAAGATTGAGATTATCACGGCCGAAGACGGCAAGCCCCAGCACGACTGGCTGCAGTTCCTGGTTACCCACCGGGCCCGCAACATCGTGGTGGAATACTTCAAGACCCAGCGTCGCCAGTCGGTGGAATTCGGCCGGCAAACCCTGGAAACGCAGGTGGAATCCCTTGGCTACAAACTGGATGAAGGAACCCTCCAGCGCCTGGAAGTGGCCTACAACGCCCCTTCCCGTGAGGAACTGTTCTTCCGGATCGGCATAGGCAGCCAGAACCTGAACAACCTGGCCGATGTGCTCAAGCGCTCGTCCGGGAACCGCCTGTCCTGGTTCAAGAAGATGCTGGGTCGCGAGCAGCCGGACCAGAAGGTATCGGCACAGCGGGAGTTCATTATTGACACGGACGACCCTGCCGGCCCGCAATTTGCCATTGCAAGCTGCTGCAACCCCATTCCGGGAGACCCCGTGGTGGGCTTCAAGGCGCCGGACGGAACCATTACCATCCACAAGAAGAGCTGCCCGGTGGCGGAGAGCATCGCCGCCCTGCACGGAGACTGGGTGGTGGTGCCCAAGTGGCTGGAGCATGCGGCCGAGGACAATTCCTTCCTGGTGCGCCTGTCCCTGAGGGGCATCGACCGGGTGGGCCTGTTAAACGAGATCTCCCGCTATCTCTCCCTGGTGATGGGGGTGAACATGCGGCGGCTCAACCTGTCGGCCGAAAGCGGCCTTTTTGAAGGCTATATAGACCTGTATGTCAATTCCCGGGAAATCCTGGAGAAGATGATCCGGAAGCTGTCCTCTATCGAGGGCATAGACAATGTATCAAGAAGCGAACTATGAAGCTGAAGTCCCTACTCCCCCTCATACCCGCCGCCCTGGTGATTGGCGCCATGATGTTCCCATCCGGCTGCGCCAATACCACATCGGCCCCTACCGGCGGCCCCAAGGATACCATTCCCCCGGTGATAGTGAAGCTGTCGCCGCTGCCGGGAACGGTGAACGTGCCGGTGCACAATGCGTCCATCCGCTTTACTTTCAATGAGTATGTCAAGATCAAGGACGCCAACGCCATATATCTCTCACCGCCCCAGGAGAAGAAGCCCAAGGCCGTAATCCGCGGGAAATCCGTGGTGGTTACCTTCGAAGAAGACCTTCTGCCCAATACCACCTATACGCTGGACCTCACCGGTGCCATCCAGGACAACAACGAAGGCAACCTCTATCCGGGCTATACGCTGGCCTTCTCCACGGGTGACCAGCTGGACACCATGTGCGTGACGGGACTGGTGCAGGACTGCAATACGCTCATGCCCCTCAAGGGAGCTACGGTGTTGCTCTATAAGGACCATGCCGATTCCGCCATTTTCCTCCATCGGCCCGACGCGGCGGTGCGGACGGACGACTGGGGCTTTTTCAGCCTCCGCAACATCCAGGATACCCTGTACCGGGTCTATGCCCTTAAGGACTTGAACAACAACAATATGTACGATCCGGAGACGGAGAGCGTGGGTTTCCTGGATTCCCTCTTCCGTCCGGTGCGGGTAATCAACGACACCCTGTACGAGTTCAAGAAGTTTGACATGAAGGACACGTCCCTGTGCCTGGCCCGCAAGACGGAAATGGAGATTAGCGTATTCCGTGAACCCCCGTCCAAGCAGATGATTGTGAAGAAGGAGCGGGTGGGTCTCCGGACCGGCTATCTTACTTTCATGGCTCCCAATGCAGTGATCCACGACATGCGCATCAAGGGCCTTCCCCGGGAGAAGCTGATCTCCCAGTTCAATCCCCAGAGGGACTCGCTGGAACTGTGGGTGAACGACCAGCGCAAAATGCCGGATACCCTGCAGCTGCAGATCCGCTACGACAAGACGGACACCGCCGGGGTAACCAAGCCTACGGACGAAACGGTGAGGCTGGTCCTGGACAAGAAGCTGAAGGCGGAACTGAACAAGAGCAGCTCCAGCAGGGAGCGTTCGCACGAGGATACCCTCTGCCTCTATACGGCAAAGGCCGATCCCACCACCGTGGAGCAGTATGGCTTTGAAATGGAATTCAAGTACCCCATTGTGGAGGACGGCTGGGATTCGCTCCTGCTCCGCTCCGTGAACCCGCGTCAGCAGGAAGCCCTGGTTTCCTTTACCCTGATAAAGGATTCCACCAACCTGCGGAAGTTCCGCGTGATGCCCGACGAGCCCTTCCAGAAGGGGTACGACTACATCCTGCGGATCCCACATCGGCGTTTCCGGGATATAAACGGCTTCTACAACGACAGCTCGCTGGTGAAGGTGACGCTTCCGGACGAAGAGAAATTCGGCTCCATCCGGCTGGAACTTTCCGGTGTGCACAACAAGTACATCATAGACCTGCTCAACGAGAAGCGGGACAAGATTATCCGGAGCTTCATTGTGACGGAGGACGGTCCGGTGGTATTCCCTTACCTCAAGAACGGCAACTATTGCATCCGCCTTACGGAAGACCGCAACCGGAACAACATGGTGGATACCGGTAATCTCCTGGAGCACCGCCAGCCGGAAAAGGTGCAGTTCTTTAAGGTGGACGACCAGTTCCTCATAAAGGTGCTGGAGCGGGCCGAGATGATATGGACCCTGGATATGGAGGAACTGTTCCGATGAAAAAGCTCTTGCTCATATTGCTGGCGGTCTTTTCCGCCTATGTGGCCCGGGCGCAGGTGGAAGTGGATCTGAACGAGGAGTTCTTCACCCTTCCCTCGGAGGTGACGGACGCCTATCTGGACAGTATCACCGTAAAGAAAACGGCCGTCAACAACTACTGGATGGCGGGCGCGTTTGGAGGGGCCGCCTTACCGTACGGCTATTTCAACCCGGTCCGCTACGTGCGCTGGCAGGTCAAGTACCCCGTGTATGGTTTTTCCGTTATCCGCTATTTCACCATGTTCGGCCGATTCCCCAACATGGGCCTGGAGGTAGGCGCCCAGCTGGATTACGAAGGCTATGAGTTCAAGCGGAGCAAGGAAACGGGCAATATCTTTACGGAGTCGGGGGCCTACAAGGCTCTGATGTCCGTTCCGGAGGCGTTCATGCTGTCCCATTTCCATTTTGATGTGGGAGACCACTTCAAGCTCATGGCCAAAGTGGGCATCTACGGCGGCTACAGGCAGTCCATCACCCGTATACCGGAAGAGAGTTATGCGCAGTCCAAGACCTTCCTGGAGCACGAGCATTCCTTCCAGGATTACGACAGGCGCTGGTCCTATGGCCTCAAGGGCGGAGTGGGCTTCGGCCTTATGTTCGACCCCATAGAGATCCATGCCGTGGTCCATATCAAATGGGGCTGGGGCTCTTTCTGGAATCCGGACTATACAAGCCCGTACTATTACCGTTTCGGCTATCCGCTGGACAGTGGATTCACCATAGGTGTCTATTATCAGCTCACTCCCCGGCACGGCCATTCCCGCGCGTACCTGCGCAAACTGGCAAGACAGATCGTAGAACAGGAAAACAAGCAGTAAGACTATGAAGACGCTTCCCGTGAAAATAGGTCCGGTGACCATCGGCGGCGATGCCCCCATCGTCCCCCAGACCATGCTCAATACGCATACTTCGGATATGGATGCCACCCTCTCGCAGGCCGTGAAGGTGGCCGATGCCGGCGCGCAGCTGATCCGCATCACCGTCCCCGCGCTCTCCGACGTGGAGTGCCTCTCGGAGATCCACCGCCGTTTCCGTGCCCTGGGCTATGACGTCCCGCTGGTGGCCGATGTCCATTTCTCCTCGGAGATAGCCATCGCCGCTGCCAAGGTGGTGGAAAAGGTGCGCATCAACCCCGGGAATTTCCATCCGGACCATGAGAAGGCACGGGAGCGTTTCGCCCGGTTCCTGGAGGTGTGCAAAGAGCATGGGACCGCCATCCGCGTGGGCCTGAACCATGGTTCCCTGGGCCGGTATATCGTGGATAAATACGGCAATACGCCCCAGGCCATGGCCCTGGCTGCCATGGAGTGGCTGCAGATGTGCAAGGACGCTTCTTTCTATAATGTGGTGGTGTCCCTCAAGGCTTCCAATACCGTTGTCATGATCCAAGCCTACAGGGAGCTGGCCCGCCTGATGCAGGAGGACGGAACGGTGTTCCCGCTGCACGTGGGTGTTACGGAGGCCGGAAACGGCGATACGGGCCGGATCAAGTCCTGTGTGGCCATTTCCACCCTGTTGCAGGAAGGGATCGGCAATACCATCCGCGTCTCCCTCACCGAACCGCCGGAGAACGAGGTGCCGGTGGCCCGGTATCTGGCCGACAGGTATGGCCCCTCATCTGATGGCTCTTCGCATATGTTTCGGCGGGACCATCGGCATTTTTTCGGTTCCGCTGAAACATATGCGAAGAGCCTTAGCTCACGGGAGGAAGCCATCCTGAAGGCGGCCTGTGACTGGGGCGCTCCCCTGCTGAACCACGAAATCGATGATATCCCGCTGGAGGACGAATACCTGAAAAACGAGATTCTGCAGGCCTGCCGACGCCGTTTCTATAAGCCGGAATACATTGCCTGCCCGGGTTGCGGACGTACCATGTATAACCTTCAGGAAGCCTTTGAGGCCGTAAAGGCCCGTACGGGGCATTTAAAGAACGTGGTGATAGCCGTAATGGGCTGCATAGTGAACGGCCCCGGAGAAATGGCCGATGCCGACTTTGGCTACGTGGGGGAAGGTGCGGGAAAGGTTACGCTCTACAAGGGCAAAGAACCGGTTTTCCGCCACATTCCCGAGGCGGAGGCAGTAGACCTGCTGGTGAAGCTGATAGAAGAATCTGGAAAGCAATAATGGCCTATTCCGGCAGTACTGCCAAGACAGTTTCAACGGCCTTTACCTTGTCTCCCACTTTGACCTTGATTTCCGCGTCTGTGGGAACGAAAAGGTCTATGCGCGATCCAAATTTGATTACACCGCACTGCTCTCCCCTGTATTCCATCTTGCCGGGCTCCGAGTAGCAGACGATGCGGCGGGCGAAAGTGCCTGCGATCTGCTTGAATAACACCTCTCCATGCTCGTTCTTGAGGCAGGAGGAAGCATGCTCGTTGAGTTCCGAGGACTTGGGATGGAAGGCCAGGAAATACTTTCCGGGATGATACTTGTAATAGGTGACTTCTCCGTTCACCGGCCAGAAGTTGCAGTGCACGTCGAAGAAATCCATATAGACCGATATCTGGATGCATTCCCGCCGGAGGAATTCCTTTTCCGTGACCTTGTCCACAATGACCACTTTGCCGTCTGCCACGGAAGTGACCAGCCGGTTATCCAGTTCGTTGGGCGTATTGCGGTCCGGAACACGGAAAAACCAGGTAATGAACGCGATGAATAGAATTAGCAGGCCACATACGGGGATGGAGATCCACAGCGGGTGGATGAAGTGCGCCACCAGGAAAATGAGTATGGCACATACGGCCCAGGTTCCCAGGATGGTTCCGTAAGAGTCTCTGTCAATCCTAATTACTTTCATACTACTAGAAAAGTCCGGTTAATACCAAATATGCTACGCCGGTGGGGATGGCGAATAAGGAACTGTCGAAACGGTCCAGCAGACCTCCGTGTCCGGGAATGAGGGAGCCGGAGTCCTTGATGCCCACGGCACGCTTCCAGAGGGATTCAAAGAGGTCTCCGAAAACACCCATCACATGCATGAGGGCGGCCATGAAAAGGCAGTGCCAAAGCGGGAACCGGACCAGGCCCGTCCAGGAAACGACGGCACCGGCGAGGACCGCCATCAGCAGGCCGCCGATGTATCCGGCCCAGGATTTCTTGGGAGAGATCTTGGGGCACATCTTGGCAGGCCAGAGTTTTTGACCGATGAGCATCCCGAAGCAATATGCGCCGATATCCGATGCCCAGATAATGCAGAAGAAGGCCACCATGAGCAGACCGCTGAACTCCCCTCCCCGGCTTACTACGGCAAAGGAAAGGGCCAGCGGAAGGCCGATATAAAGCAGGCCGGCATACAGGAAACCGGTCTTGAAGAAGTTGCTGTGGTCTTTCTGGAAAATGGAGGCGACCATTATCACGGCCACGCAGAAAAACCCTTCCACCACGAGTTCTTTCAGCGAGTCCTCGCCGAAGAAGAACCTGCCTGCACACAGGAAGAAGGCAAAGCCCATACAGGTGGCAAGCATCTGCAGCTGCCTGTACGATTTCTCCATGGTCATGCGGTAGAATTCGTCCAGCATGACCAGGGTGATGAAGGCGAAAAGAATGGTGAACAAGAGCCGGTTAAACAGCAATCCTCCCAGCATCACTGCCAGGAAGATGGCTCCGAATATGGTTCTTTTTACGGTTGCGTTCATTCCGCTGCCGGTTCTTCAAAACGGTCGTCCTCTGCGGGTTTGGCCTTGGGACCCAGGATCTTCTCAATATCTTCTGCAAAGATAACTTCTTTTTCCAAAAGAAGGGCACCCAGCTGCATAAATTCCTCTTTATGGTCTTCAATAATCTTGCGGGTGCGCCGGTGTACGCCTTCCACTATGGCCTTCACTTCCTGGTCCATGAGTTCGGCCGTTTTCTCGGAATACGGCTTAACCAGGTTGTAACCCTTTGATCCTGAGGAGTCATAGAAGGAGAGCGTGCCCACCTTTTCGCTCATGCCCAGGTACTGGACCATGCCATAGGCCATCCCGGTCATGCGCTCCAGGTCGTTGAGGGCGCCCGAAGAAGGTTCTCCGTTGATGACCTCCTCTGCTACGCGGCCACCCAAGAGCATGCTCATCTTGTCCAGCATCACGCTCTTGGACCAGTTCTTCCGCTCTTCCGGCAGGCTCCAGGTGAGGCCGAGGGCCTTGCCGCGCGGGATGATGCTCACCTTGAACACAGGGTCGGCATACGGGAGCAGCCAGCCCACCAGGGCGTGACCGGCCTCGTGGTAGGCCGTGGTCCGTTTTTCGGCCGGGGTCATGATGGTGTTGGACTTGCGCTCCAGGCCGCCGATGATGCGGTCCACGGCATCCAGGAAGTCCTGCTGCATCACCTTCCCGTGGTTGCGGCGGGCGGCGGTGAGGGCCGCCTCGTTGCACACGTTGGCTATGTCGGCACCGGAGAATCCGGGCGTATGTTTGGCCATGAATTCCACGTTGAAGTCCTCTCCCAGCTTGATGTCCCTCAGGTGTACCTTGAAGATTTCCTCGCGTTCCTTCAGCTCCGGCAGTTCCACGTGGATCTGGCGGTCGAAGCGGCCGGCCCGCATGAGGGCGCCGTCCAGGATATCGGCCCGGTTGGTGGCGGCCAGTACGATGACACCGCTGTTGGTGCCGAAGCCGTCCATCTCCGTAAGCAGCTGGTTCAGGGTGTTTTCCCGTTCGTCGTTGGAAGAGAATCCGCCGTTCTTGGCGCGGGCGCGGCCCACGGCGTCTATCTCATCGATGAAAACGATGCAGGGGGCCTTCTCCTTGGCCTGGCGGAAGAGGTCGCGTACGCGGGAAGCACCCACGCCCACGAACATCTCCACGAAGTCTGAGCCGCTGATGGAGAAGAACGGTACGTTGGCCTCCCCTGCCACGGCCTTGGCCAGCAGGGTCTTACCCGTTCCGGGAGGGCCCACCAGCAGGGCTCCCTTGGGGATCTTGCCGCCCAGGGAGGTGTACTTCTGCGGATTCTTGAGGAAATCCACAATCTCCATCACTTCTTCCTTGGCGCCGTACAGACCGGCCACATCCTTGAAGGTGACTTTCACTTCGTTCTTATCGGCCTCACGCGCGGTGGATTTGCCGGTATTGAAGGGGTTGAAACCGCCGCCGGGACCACCCTGGCCGCCCATGCCCCGGTTCATGCCCCGGAACATCCAGACCATGAACAGGAGAAAGATGAGGAAGGGAAAGAGCATCTGGAGCACTTCTCCCCAGATATGGTCCTCGTTCTTGATAATCACCTTGAACTGGTCCCCCGCCGGAAGCTCCTCATTGAGGGCGGCGAAACTTACCTCCGGATCGAACTTGGTGGAAACCAGGAAGTAGAAATGCGGGGAACGGCGCGGAGGAGTGCCGCCGGCGAACTTGTCGGCATACTTGGCCAGGCGGTCTGCCTTTACTTTTATCTCTCCCTTGAAGTCGTTCCGGACAAAGGTGATCTCCGCAACGTCTCCGCTGCGGATCATGCCCTGAACCTCCGTCCACTCAATCTTTTCCGGAGAGGACGACTGCTGGTTGCGCATCAGCAGCCAGCCGATGCCGAGGAACAGGAGAAGGTATAGCCACGAAAAGTTGACTACTATTTTGCGCCCCTTCGGGGATTTTTTTCCGTCTGCCATTTATTCTTGGGTATTTGTGGCGCCTTTCTTTACCTTGCGCAGCTGATAGCCCTTGCGCGGGACATCGGCCCAAAGGTCTTCCAGGCGGTAGAAATCGCGATATTCTTTGAGAAATATATGTACTACTATGTTGCCGTAGTCCTGAATGATCCAGAAGTTGTTTCCTTCTCCCTGGGAACGGTACAGCGTATGCCCTTCTTCCTTCATCTTCTCTGCCACGTTATCCGCCACCGCACCCACCTGGGTTGTGTTGGAGGCATGGCAGATAACAAAGAAATCCGTGATGGCACCGTCAATCTTACGCAGGTCCAGGGATATCACATCCTCTCCCTTCTTGTCAAAAATAGCATCGGCGATGAGCCGAAGGTCGTGTGTAATCATGCAAATCTTGTTTTTCTTCGTATCTTTGTACAAAGATAATCAATTTTAAGGCCAATGCAAATAAAGTGGTTTGAGGAGTTGGATTCCACCAATGAGGAGCTTCTGAGGCACATTTGGACGTATGACAATTTGTCAGTGGTGGCCGCCCTCCGGCAGACGGCGGGGCGGGGCCAGCGCGGGAACCGCTGGCTGTCGGCCGATGGGGAAAACCTCACCTTTTCCATCCTGCTGCGGCCGGAAGCCCTTCCCGCTGCGGAGTTCATGTCTCTCACCTATATGGCCACCCTGGCTGTAAAAGGCTGGCTGTGCGCGCAAGGGGTACAAGCCGAAATCAAATGGCCCAACGACATCTATGTGGGCCGGCGGAAAACCTGCGGCATGCTGGTGGAAAACCGCCTTTCCGGGGACCGTGTTGCCGCCTCCGTCATAGGAATCGGCCTGAATCTCAATCAGACGGCATTCCCCGGAGAACTGGTAAACGCCGTGTCCCTCAAGCAGCTTACCGGGCAGGACTATCCGCTGGAGGAAACGCTGGAAGCGCTCCTGGCCGGTTTCGATTTCTCCGCCCTGGACTCCCCTTCCGGCCGCACCCGCCTTTGGGAAGCCTATGGGGAAGGCCTCTTCCAGCAGGGCCGCGAGTGCCTGTACCGGAACCTTCTGACCGGGGAGGAATTCAAGGGCACGATAAAAGGCGTCACCCAAGAGGGACGCCTTCTGATGGCCGATTGGAAAACCTTCTCCTTCAAGGAGATAGGATATATTATTTAACCCTTCATTTTAGCTATCACTTCGGCCGGGTCATCGGCCTTGAAAACGGCGCTGCCGGCCACCAGAATGGTGGCTCCGGCTTTGGCCAGATCCTTGGCGTTGGCGGGGCTTACTCCCCCGTCCACTTCTATGTCCACTTCATTCCGGCCGATTCGCCGGAGCTCCTTCCGTACCGCCTTGATGCGGTCCAGGGTTTCCGGAATGAACTTCTGGCCTCCAAAGCCGGCGAAGACGCTCATCAGCAGCACATAATCCGCCTTGTCC
>JAEEQF010000131.1 GCA_016285175.1 Bacteroidales bacterium | reverse complement strand
GTGGAAGTGGGTAATAATCAGGTAAATGCCTGCGTGGAAGTATGATCCTGTCCCTGCTCATATCGCTTTTGCTTTTGCCGGCTGCCGGAGCAACTGTATTCTCCGGAGCATCGGCATTTTTTTTCGCGGAGGAGAATGCAGCTGCCCCGGCAGCCCCTGAGGAGGCAGACATCGATATCGGCGAAATTATTTTTGAACATATCGGCGACGAGTATGAGTGGCACATTACGGAGTGGAAGGGGAAGCCCGTTGCCATTCCGTTGCCCTGCATTGTGCTGGAAAACGGTATACATGTCTTCACCGTACATCATGCGGCCGAAAACGGTTATACGCTTAACGAAGACGGGAAACTGGTGAATGCGGTAACGGGAAAAAGGCCGATAGACCTGTCCATCACCAAGAATGTGCTGGCGCTGATGCTCAGCAGCCTCCTGCTGCTGGTGGTGGTCCTCGTCACGGCAAGGTGGTATCGCAGGCACGACAGCCTGGAAGAGGCGCCCACCGGCCTGGCCGCCTGCATGGAGCCGCTGGTGATGATGGTGCATCAGATGGCGCGGGAGAATATCGGCGAGAAGGATTACCGCAAGTATTCCCCTTATCTGTGCATGGCCTTCCTGTGGATCCTGTTCAACAATTTCCTGGGCATCCTTCCTTTCTTCCCGGGAGGAGCCAACCTTACCGGCAACATCGCCATTACGCTGGTGCTGGCCCTGTGCACCTTTTTTACGGTGAACCTTACCGGCACCAAGCATTACTATAAAGAGATTTTTGCCCCGGACGTGCCGGGCTTCCTCAAACCCATCATGCCGGTGATAGAGGTGTTCAGCGCCTTCATGAAGCCGCTGTCGCTCACCATCCGTCTGTTCGCCAACATGCTGGCCGGCCATATCATGATCCTGTGCATGGTGTGCATGATCTTCATCATGGCCAAGTACGGGCCACTGCTCAGCGGTTCTCTCACGGTGGTTTCCGTGCTCTTCGGCGTTTTCCTGGATGCGCTGGAGTGCCTTGTCGCCTTCATCCAGGCCTATGTTTTCACCATGCTCAGTTCCATTTACATAGGACTGGCCAGATCCCACGGAGAATAACTTTAAACACATAATATTATGATTCTTTCAACTATTCTTCTTCAGGCTGCCGCCGGTGCGGCTCTCGGAAAAGCGGGTGCCGCCCTGGGCGCCGGTATTGCTGCCATCGCCGCCGCCATCGGTATCGGTAAAATCGGCAAATCCACCATGGAGTCCATCGCCCGCCAGCCGGAAAGTGCCGGTAACCTGCGTACTTCCATGATTATCGCCGCCGGTATGGTAGAGGGCGCCGCCCTGTTTGCCATCATCGTGGCCCTGCTCGCCATCTTGCTCAAATAAGCCATGAGTCTTGTCACTCCCGAATTCGGCCTCCTTTTCTGGATGGTCGTCATCTTCGGCATTGTGTTTTTCCTGTTGGCCAAGTTCGGTTTCCCGATCATCAGCAAAAGTGTGGAAAAGCGCAGTGAGAAGATTGCGAAATCCTTGAAGGATGCCGATGAGATTGAGGCGAGGATGGCCTCCTGGAAGGTGGAGCAGGCCCGGATGATGGAGGACGTGCGCAGGCAGCAGAGCGCCATCCTGAAGGAGGCGGCGGAGACCCGCAGCCGTATTGTGGCCGATGCCAAGGTGCAGGCCAAGGCAGAGGCCGACAAGATGATAGCCGATGCCAAACTCCAGATTGCGGCCGAAAAGGAAAGCGCCCTCCGGGACGTGCGGAAGGAGATCGCCCTCCTGAGCGTGGAGGTGGCGGAGAAAGTGCTCCGTCAGGAACTCTCCGACGAAAGCAGCCAGAAGGCCTTCATCGACAAACTGGTGGATGAGGCCGGAAAAGCGGAAATGAGATCATGAACCAGAGCATCATCGTCACGCGGTATGCCCGCTCGCTGGTAAAACTGGTCGGGGAAACCGGCCGGGGCGGCGTCGTCTGCCAGGAAGCCGAGCAGCTGGTGAAAGCCCTCCACAAGCTTCCCGAACTCCAGCGGATGATTACGGCGGCCGATGACGTGGTGCCCCCCTCCCGGAAGACGGAACTGCTGCAGAAGGCCCTTGGAGGCGAAATATCGCCGGATCTGGGCCAATTCCTGGCCCTGCTGAACCGGAACGGCCGGATGGAGATGGTGGAGGAGATCCTGCGGGATTTCGTGGACCTGTACCACCGCAGCGTGGGCATCCGGAAAGCGCATCTTACCACCGTCACGGAACCTTCAGAACACCTCCTGGAGCGCCTGAAAGCCCTGGTTAAGCAGAAGACCGGGGACGATGTGATCATCGAGGTGGATGTGGATCCGTCCCTCATCGGCGGCTTTGTCTTTGACATTGACGATTATCTCCTGGACGCCAGCATCAAACGCCAGCTGGACCGGATCCGGGAACAATTTGTGGAACGTAACAGAAGGATTATCTAATGGCAACGAACCTTAAACCCAGCGAAGTTAGCGACATCCTGCTCATGCAGCTGAGGGATATGAAGAACGATCTCCAGTTCGAGGAGATTGGCAAAGTCTTGCAGGTCAGCGACGGCGTGGTGCGCATTTACGGACTGGACCATGCCGAGGCCGGCGAGCTGCTGGACTGCGGAAACGGGGTAATGGGCGTGGTGATGAACCTGGAGACCGACAATGTGGGCGCTGTGCTCATGGGTCCCACGGACCATATCAAGGAAGGGATGGTGGTGCGCCGCACCGGCCGGATCGCCTCCGTGGGGGTGAACGACCAGATGCTGGGGCGTGTGGTGGACCCGCTGGGGAATCCGCTGGACGGCCTGGGCCCCATTGACGGGGACAAGGTGGAGATGCCCCTGGAGCGCAAGGCGCCGGGCGTCATCTTCCGTGAGCCGGTGAGCCAGCCGCTGCAGACGGGCCTGAAGGCCATCGACGCCATGATCCCCATCGGCCGGGGACAGCGCGAACTCATCATCGGAGACCGTCAGACAGGTAAGACGGCCATTGCCATAGATACCATTATCAACCAGCGGGCGGGGTACCTGTCCGGAGATCCGGTGTACTGCATCTACGTGGCCATCGGCCAGAAGGGCAGCACTATCGCCTCTACGGTGGAGACCCTCAGGGCCCACGGAGCCATGGACTATACCGTTGTGGTAGCAGCCACGGCGGCCGATCCGGCTGCGCTGCAGTACTACGCTCCCTTTGCCGGAGCGGCCATCGGCGAATATTTCCGCGATACGGGCCGACATGCGCTGGTAGTGTATGACGACCTTTCCAAGCAGGCCGTGGCGTACCGTGAGGTGTCCCTCATCCTGCGCCGTCCTTCCGGACGTGAGGCCTATCCGGGCGATATTTTCTATTTGCATTCCAGGCTCCTGGAGCGCGCGGCCAAGATTATCTCCCAGGAGGAGGTGGCGGCGCAGATGAACGACTTGCCGGAGTCCCTGAAGGGGAAGGTGAAAGGGGGTGGCTCGCTTACGGCCCTGCCCATCATCGAGACGCAGGCGGGTGACGTATCGGCCTATATCCCCACCAACGTGATTTCCATCACGGACGGCCAGATCTACCTGGAGCAGGCGCTCTTCAACCAGGGCGTGCGTCCGGCCATCAATGTGGGTATCTCCGTATCCCGTGTGGGCGGCAGTGCCCAGGTGAAATCCATGAAGAAGGTGGCGGGTACCCTCAAGATAGACCAGGCCCAGTGGACGGAGCTGGAGGCCTTCTCCAAGTTCTCGTCCGATATGGACAAGGTTACGGAAATGGCCCTGGACAAGGGCCGGAAGAACAATCAGCTGCTCATCCAGCCCCAGTACAGCCCTATGCCGGTGGGCGAGCAGGTGGCCATCCTCTACTGCGGCACGCACGCGCTGATGCGGGACATCCCCGTAGCCCGTGTGCGCGAGTTCCAGGAGGCTTTCCTGGACCGTCTGCGCGCCTCCCACAAGGCCGATATCCTGGATCCGCTGGGCGCAGGCAAGATGCCCGACGGCGCGGCGCAGGTGCTGGAAGACATTGCAGCCCAGGTGGTTCTCTCGATGAAAGAATAATCTATGCCGACACTGAAGGAAATAAAGGGCCGGATAGGCTCCGTGCAAAGTACGCTGAAGATTACATCGGCCATGAAGCTGGTGTCTTCGGCCAAGCTTCGCAAGGCGCAGACGGCCATTGCCCATATGCGGCCGTACGAGGAACAGCTGCAGCGGATCCTCTCTGCCGTCCGTTCCGGAGAAGGGAAGGACTCCTTCTCCTACGCTAAAAAGAAGGCCGATGCTTCGGAGAAGGAGCCCTTCCCTTCTTCCGCAAAAGCGGCTACTGTCATTATTGCCATAGCGTCCAATTCGTCGCTCTGCGGGGGCTTCAACGCCAATGCCATCGGCAAGGTGAAGGCGCTGCTGGAGGAGTATCCCGGCGCTACGGTCCATTCCATCGGCCGCAAGATGGCCGATGCTATGCGCAAGGCGGGGTATCTCTCGCCGAAGGACTATGCCGACCTTTCCGAGCACCCGTCCTACGGTCCGGCGGCCGATCTGGTTTCGGAGTTGATGGAAGAGTTTGAGAAGGGTCGTGTTGGCAGAGTTTTCCTGGTATACAATCACTTCGTCTCCACGGCCAAACAGGTCCTGGTTGTTGAGCAACTCCTTCCTATAATGGCAGAGGACTCTTTTTCCTACGCGAAAAAGAAGGCCGATGCTTCGGAAAAAGAGTCCTCTGCCACTGAAATAAAGAAGGCCGATGCTCCGGAGGACATTATTCTGGAGCCCAATGCGAAGGAACTGCTGGAGGCGTTGATTCCCAAGACGCTCAAGCTCAAGTTGTATGCTGCTTTGCTGGACAGCGCGGCTGCTGAACATGCGGCCCGCACGGTGGCCATGCAGACGGCCACGGACAATGGCGAGGACCTGCTGGACGAGCTTACCCTCCAGTACAACAAGGGCCGTCAGCAGAAGATAACCTCGGAAATCCTGGACCTGGCTTCCGGCCAGCAGAAGGACTGACGCTTAGATGGAAAAGGCAATGATTAAGGCGATAGTATTCGATATGGGCGGTGTGCTCGTGGACCTGGATCCCAAGGCCTGCATCCGGGCGTTCCTGGATATCCTGGGTTATGAGCGGATCAAG
>JAEEQF010000130.1 GCA_016285175.1 Bacteroidales bacterium | reverse complement strand
CTGGATGTCTTCCACGCTCATCACGCCGCCGCTGAACATACCCACGTAGGCAAACGTGGTGGGATTGGCGAGGGTAATCCTGCGGGTCTGGCCGCCACCCATGGACAGGCCGGCCATGGCACGGTGCTGGGCATCGGCAATCACGCGGTATTCTTTCTCTATCATGGGGATGATGTCCGTGAGCAGAACCACCTGGAAGCCGTCGTTGTTGGGACGCTGGCCCGGCTGGGGCTGGGGCAGCTGCTTGGCATACTCGCCCACCAGATGGATGTTCTGTCCCTGACCGTAATCCATCACCACGATGAACGGGACGGCCTTGCCTTCGGCAATGAGGTTGTCCAGGATCTGGCCGGTGTGGCCCTGGGCCGACCAGCCGTGCTCATTCTCGGCATTTCCGTGCTGCAGATACAGTACAGGATATTTCTTGCCAGGGTTTTTCTGGTACTCGGCGGGCAGATACACAAAGCAGTGGCGCATGCTCTCGGTGGCCTTGGACCAATAGTATTTCTCCTCCACGGCACCCTGGGGCACGTTCTTCACCTGCCAGAAATCCATATCGGCCGAAGGAATCTCGATACCGCTACCCCATCGGCCTGCACCAAAGAAATAGATGCTGCCCGGATCCGGCACAGAGGCACCGTCAACATTCAACTGATAGTAGTGGAAGCCCACATCCTGGGGATCCGAAGTGCCGGTCCACATGCCCTTTTCATCCTTGGTCATCTGGTACCGCTTGCCGGCGATGTCCAGCTGCACGGACTGGGCGTCCGGGGCGAAGAGCTGCGCACGGACGGCTCCCTGGGAGTTCACCATGGGATACTGGTGCCCCAGCTGGTTGGTCACATTAGGTTTGAAGTCTTCGATGGCTCCGGTAAAGGACGGCACCACGGGATTTCTCTGCTGGGCCGATACGCTTACGGCGGCGAGCAACATGAATAAAAAAGCTAAACGTTTCATAATTATGCATTATTATTTGATGTGGTATTCGTAGAGGATAATGCTGTGCGGGGAAACGGAAAGGTTCGTGTTCAGTTTCTCAGTGCGGGTTTGGAGTTGGATAACGTCCGGATTATCTACGGTGTTCATGTCTGTGACCTGGGCCGGAGCCAGGGCGTGCTTAATGCTGGTTTCATAAAACGATATTACAATAATACGGATTTTTCGGAATATATCAGTTACTTGGCCGGACTTTTTTGATTTCTCCCGCTGGCTTGTTATCTTTGCGTAAGACATGTTGAAATCCAGCAGACATATCCTCCTGGCCGGACTTTCCGGTTTCCTGTTCCTGATTCTGTTCAAGACAGGACTGCTGTATCATCTGGAGCAGTATTCCCTCTTTTGCCCAAAAGGGGATTACCTGCGTTCTTTCTTTGAGCAGCCGGGAGGCGTTCTGGCCCTCATCGGCGCGTTTCTCACGCAATTCTGCCACTATCCGGTGCTGGGGGCAGCCCTTTTCGCGCTCCTGATGTGCCTGCTCACCTTCCTCACGGAAAAAGCCTTTGCGCTGGAGGGTAAGGCCGTCTGGCTCTCCACCCTTCCCGCCCTCTTCCTGCTGCTTTTCATTACACGGATGGACTATTCTGTCTATCTCTTCCGGACCTACGGACTCCTGTATTCGCAGTTGCTGGGCTTCTGCGCAACATCGGCCTTGATTCTGCTGTACCGGAAGTTCTTCCTGGGAAAGCGTTTCAGTCCGCTTTTTGTGGCGGCGGTCGTGCTCATCGGCTATCCGCTGTTTGGCGCCTTTGCGCTCCTGGCCGCCCTGCTGATGGCGCTGCTGGCCCTGCAGGAAGGGAAACAGGGTTTCATAGACCTGGCCCTGGTACTCCTGCTGGGTTTTGCCGTTCCCTGGCTTTGCGGGAACTGGTCCGGGGTCTTCCCCAGGATCCATCGGAAGTTCGTGTACCTGGCCGCCTTCCCGTATATGGAATTCCTGGACAACTTCATCTGCCTGGTTCCCCTGATTCTGGCTGCATCGGCCACAGTGGCGCTCTGTTTCCTCAGGAAAGCAGGGCGTGTTACGGTGACGGTTCTTGTAGCGGTGACGCTCCTGCTTGTAGCGGGAGGCTCCAACTGGGACCGGGGCTTCCATACGGTCCTGGGCATGGAAAAGGCCGTTTCCCGGCAGGACTGGGATAAGGTCCTCAAACTGGCCAAAAAGGAAAAGAATCCCAACCGCGTCCATGTCCTGTACCGGAACGTGGCCCTGTATGAAACGGGCGCCCTCCTGGAGAAGATGTTCCAATATCCGGACGGAGATGCCCCGCTCCATACCCTGGCGCAATTCCCTATTTCCAACATCTGTGGCGTGCCCGTGCTGTATTACTGCGGCATGATCAACCCCAGTGACCGCCTGGCAATGGAGTATTCCTCCACTTTCTGCAAAAACATCCATTACTATAAATACCAGGCAAAGACGGCGCTGGTGAGCGGGGAATACGAACTGGCCCGGAAGTACCTGGACATGGTGGATGCCAACTGGTTCCAGGGAGACTGGACAGGCCGATACCGGGCGTTCCTGGACAATCCGGTCCTGATGGATGCCGATAAGGAATTCCAGCGCCTGCGCCCCCTGCTCCGGAACAATCCCAAGGACTTCGAGGCCTCCGGCCCGCTGCAGGAGATGCTGTTCGCCCACTTTGAGAATCCCGACTACGTGAACGAAGCCTACTATGAATGGCAGACGGCCTTCTATCTCATCCAGAAGGATGCGGACAGGACGCTGTACAGCCTGTTCAACCGTCTGGACCTGGTGCCGGACGCGCCCGTCGGCATGGCCGTGGCGGAAGGGGCCGCGCTCTTTGGCAGCGAGTCGGGCGATATGGAAGTGATGCGGGCCATCACGTCCGTGCTGAGAAACAGGAATTCCGTCCTCCAGCGTTTCACCCAGTTCAGCAAGGCGGCCAACAACACCCGGGACAGCGATTCGGAGGAAACGAAAGAATGGTTTGCCGCCCATTACGGCGGGACCTATTGGTACTATTATTTATTTGTGGACATCTACACCAAGCGATGAGACGATACGGGATTTGGATTCTCCTGCTGGCTCTGCTGGTCTCCTCCGCCTGTACTCCGGGCGGCTGGCAGGATGCATCGGCCTCCGGGGAAGCGCCCGCGCTTTATCCGGACTATAAGGACATTGTGATTCCGGGCAACATCGCGCCCATGAATTTCAACGTCCTCAATCCGGCCGACGCCTGCGTGGCCGTGCTGTCCTCTCCAGAGGAAAAACTGGTCCTCCGGGGCCCTGAAATCCACATTCCGGAGAAGGCCTGGCGGCGGATTACCGCCAGTGCCAGGGGCGGCGCCATCCAGTTCTCAGTGTACATCCGGCGGGACGGGAAGTGGCTCCATCTTCCGGATTTCCGGATGGAGGTATCGGCCGATGAAATAGACCCTTACGTAACCTACCGGCTCATCGAGCCCGGCTACTCCAGTTACGGGAACCTGGTCCTCCGCCAGCGGGACCTCACCTCCTTCCGCGAGCAGGACCTTTACAACAACCAGCTTATCAGCGGCCGGGTGGAGCAGCAGTGCATCAATTGCCACTCCTTCCAGAATTACAGCACGGAGAACTTCCAGTTCCATGCTCGGGAAACCTCGGGCGGAACCGTTGTTGTCACCGGCGACAAGGGCAAGAAGGTGGCCTTCAAGACCGGCGACCTCATCTCCAACGCAGTCTATCCTTCCTGGCACCCTTCGGAGCCGCTCATCGCCTATTCGGTGAACAAGACGGCCCAGGGCTTCTTCCGCACCCATCGGCAAAAGATTGAAGTGTACGATTCGGCATCGGACCTCATCCTGTACGATGTGGAGAAGGACCAGGTGCGCTACATCGTGCACGATTCCCTCTCCTACGAAACCTTCCCCTACTGGTCTGCAGACGGGAAAACGCTCTATTATGCCTCCTCTTATCTGCCGGACTGGGGCGCGGACCCCTCCACCAATGCGTTCCTGCATACGGACCGGATCCGCTACAATATCTACTCCATCGGCTTCAATCCCCAGACGCGGGAGTTCGGAACGCCCCGGCTGGTCTTTGACGCCGTGGCCGACAGCCTAAGCGCCGTAACCCCCCGGCCCTCACCCGACGGCCGCTTCCTCCTGAGCGGTGTTGGAAACTACGGCTCCTTCCACGTCTGGCACGAATCGGGAGACATCTACATCACGGACCTGGCCACCGGCGAAACCAGGCCGATGGAAGAAATCAATTCCAACAAATCCGACAGTTTCAAGGCCTGGAGTTCCAATTCCCGCTGGATAGTATTCACCTCCCGCCGGGATGACGGCTCCTATACCCGCCTCTATTTCACCCACTTCGGTCCCGACGGCCGCGGCTCGAAGCCCTTCCTCCTGCCCCAGAAGGACCCGTCGCAGAACCGCCGCCTGTTCAAGTCCTACAACGTCCCGGAGTTCTCCCGGGACAAAGTCCGCTGGAGCACCAAGCAACTGGAAGACATCCTCCTCTCCCACCCCGTCCAGGTGGAACAGATCCCGTAACACACCCCAAGAAGGGCGTTATAAAACAAAAAACCGCCGCAGGGAATGCGTCGGGCAATTAGTGTCATTGACCTGAATATAAATCAAAAAACGGGACCTGTAATCCGAGCAAAATGGCTTACCTTGCAACTATGAAAAACACAATCACTGACGACTGTTTCACCTACCAGGAAGATCGGAGCAGGAAGGATAATTTGGGATTCCTGCGGTTTTTTCTTATCTTTACATTCACGAACGTACTATTCTACTATGATGACTCAAACAAAAGACCCATACATCTCGCCGGAGTGTGAGATGCTGGAAATCAAACCAGAAGGCATAATCGCCGCATCTGGCGAGGTCCCGGACATGCCCTGGGGATGGGATTGGGAGTTTTAATCAATCAAAAGACGAAAGAACCATGAGAAATACGGTATATTCTATCGTTTTAATGGCCAGTGCCATCATTGCCTTCAGCGCATGCAACAAAGAGCAGCTCCCGGACAAGCCGGCCGGAATTCCGCTGACGATCAGCGCCACGGTCGGCGCGCAGACCAAGACCGCCTATTCCTATGATCCTGAATCCAAGGTGATGGAAGTCTCCTGGCAGGAAGAGGAGTCCATCTCTGTCATCTCGTTCG